>DLVK01000161.1:0-3765 GCA_003444235.1 Rhodospirillaceae bacterium | reverse complement strand
TTGTGCCCGTTTCGCCATGGCGTGGCCTCCGAGATAGACACTATCGGTTAAATCCAGCCGACCGCCACCGATACGAAATCGCCAACCCATTCCGGACGCGGTTCTCAACAGCGCGGAAGATTGATTCTGTTGCAAGGCCACTTTGACACTAGGGTGAAGATGAAACCGCGCTGCGTAGGGATGAATTCCCTCACCGACGATGGTGTCTTCGCCTCGCAAATCTTGACCTGATGCGTCGACATAAAGTCGCCTGCGATGGACAAGCCCGAAGTTCTCCTCGTAACCGTCATGACTCGCGCTGAACCAGCAATTACCGTCTATTTCGCCGCGATCACAGGCTACGGCGATGGATTTGTCCGCTGCGCCGCCGGTTTCATAAAGCTCGCAGGAATTCGTGTCTGCGATGGTAACCGTAGAATGGGCCGCGGTCAGTCGGCTCGCCCAGTGCCATTCCGCATCCAAATTGGCGCGGCAGCCGCAATTGACGATCAGACGTTCCTTACCGATGCTGACTTCGAATCCAAGCGTTCCGGCATGGACAAAGGAATTTAAAGATGGGTGGCTGTTGGGGATACCGGCATCCATAATCACGGTCATATTTCCCGCGACGGCACGTTCGAAACCCGTATGGGGTGCGCGGTCGGGTGCCTTGCCGTCGGATTTCGCTGTTTTCAGCACGTGGTTGATTAAAGCCGGGTCCGCTTCGCCGCCGCCATTGAATTGGGCAAACCCGCCATCGCCATGTCGAAAAAACCGAGTCATCGGGGCCATACGGTCGATGACGTTGTGGAGCACTTCGGGAACTTCGATCTGTAACGCGTTTAGCAAGTTGCGCAGCAGTATCAGATCGCTAAGTACGGTGAGGTGGATTTCGGGCGAGCGTGATCCGTGACCACCATCTCCATGCACCTGACGGTCCAGTTCAATTGCGAGAATCCGTACCGAGCGTTTCGAGATATCACCACTACTAAGAACGGCTTCGCCGGCAATCAATCCAGTGATTGCGGTAATGCGTGCCGCGCCGTCGAGTTCAAAACGTGCAATTCGCTTCAAATGCTTTATCTGGCGCGCGACGCTTTCGCTAAAGCGATCACGGAAGCTGGGACCACCCAATTCCAAAAGCTGCGGAGCCCAACACACCCAATTGGCCAAACGTCGACCGATCAGGTCTGACTTCCACGCTGCTTTTGAATAGCCCAAATGACTGTCGATCCATTTATCCACCAACAGTAGGGCTCTTTCGGCGGCCTCTGGTTGACCACTGCTCAAAAGATCACCAAGCCAAACGAAACCATGCGCTGCCGCGAACCATTTTTCGTTCGGGCCGGCGCATTGCCAGACATCATCGTCGATCGGCTGCGTGGTTTCGGCAATGGCGAGCTGACCCTGCAAAATTGCATCGGCTACCGCTGGGTTGGCCATTTGAGGCGAATCACCGACCGGTGCTGCGCGCAGGTTCGTAGGCACTTTGCCCCCAAGCGTCGCGCCGTATATCGGTGTCCGCATTAGGCGTCGAAAGAAACGCTCACGGAAGTTCGGCTGCCGATCGTTATTAGGCGAACTCAAGGTAATTGCTTTCGGGCGGATACTTGATCCGCCGGCAGGAGTTGGGCGACCCGCAGACCGGGCCTAACGCACGACCAAAACCGAATTTTCCGCGTGCTCCATAACTTGAAAGGCGACACTGCCCATAAAAAACTTTTTTAGCCCGGTTCGACCGGTATCGGATAAGGCGATCAGCGAGTAGTTCTTGCCGGTTTCGACGATCTCGCGCACCGGATCTCCGACCGGAGTGTATGTGTTCTCCACCGTCACACCCATTTCGAGCAACATATTCTTTGCCGTAGCGACGGTTTCTTTCGCCGCTGCGAGCTCATCTTCATCGCGGGCAACGGAAATGACCGATAACGGGAAATCGCATTTTTTGGCAAGTTCGCCTTCGTTGCGGATTAATGATTCCGCCCGTTCCGATCCATCGGAACAAACCAAGTGCCCGTGACCCGAACGTTTAAGTTCCCGTGCTACCAATACAGAACAGGGGGCATGCACGGCGACTTTTTCGGCCACCGCCGGATCGCGGAATGGGTTGAAACTTGAACTTTGCCAGCGCTCGGACGCACCGAGAACGATCAAATCATAGTGGGCGATTTCGGTTTGTTCCAAAATTCCGATGGCGATGCCGGACGCGACTTTAAGTTTCAGCACCACCTCGCGCCCACTCTTCGTGACATATTCGGTCTTATTGTCGCCTAGAGGGTCCCCCGCGACATCTACATGACCGCGGTGGTAATCCCAGTCATCAGCCATTTCACCCCATTCGATGAGCTTGTCGCGACCCTTTTTTAAATAGCGAATTCCGGGCAGTTCGAGCCCCCAATCGAGCATATTCTGCCGCGCAACGCTGATTTGCAGACCACCGGTGCGTAAACCCTGATCGACCGGACGGACATACAGCAGTACGATATCTGCCTCGAGCGGATGAACCATCTTGGCCGAATATTCGAGCGCCTGGTAGGATTCCTCCGAACCATCGATGCACACGAGCACTCGATAGGGAGCGATTCCTTCGCGTAGTTCTTCCAGTTGGCCGTCGGTAAGTTCCATTTGACTATTTTAGTCCCTTCCGTCCTAGACACCGACCAGCGGCCAATAGAACCAGGCTGCCGCCAACATTACGATTGTGGATAATACGGCCATTTTCCATCCAACGCTCAAAAAATCGGTAGCTTTGAGATAGCCCGAGGAATAGACAATGGTGCAGGCAGGGGTCCCGACCACGGTCAGATACGCGAAAGCCGACGAAACTGCCGTTACGAAGCCAATCAGGATCGGGCTTTCGCCGGCCGCGGTTGCCAAGTTGAGAACAATCGGGCCCAGAACCGCAACGGCGGCACCATTCGACATGGTATTTGTCACGCCAGTCGTCAGCACAGAAACTGCGGCCCATAACCCAACACCTTCGCCGGCGCCGAAGGGCTTCAAGAAATCAAGGAAACTTTCCGCCACCCAAGCTGCAGCGCCTGTATCCTTCATCTGCAATCCCATTGAGATGGCAGCGGCATACAGCAGCACGACGCCCCAGTTCACGCCGTTATTTACGTCCTGCCAATTGACCATGCCAAGGACGAGAAAACAGGCCGCGCCCAAAACCGCAACCGTGCCCATGCCGAGTTGGTCTGAAAAACCGATCCAGCCCATGAGAATAAAAAAGAACACTATGATGGCGAGCCAATCGCCACCTTTCATCGAGCCTTCCGCTTCAATTTGCGCCCGAAGCTTGACCACAGCGCGGCCGAGATCGCGATATTCGGGCCGGAAAGAAAGCACCAGCACCAATGTTACCAGCGGCAATTGCAGCAGGAACATGGGGTAGGCGTACATCATCCATTTCAGGTAACTGATCAGATATTTATGGGTTTCGGGATTGGTCGGATCAAAAAAGAACTCCTTCCAATAACCGATCATAATAGCGTTACGGGCGCCGCCCGATGGCGTCGCGATGCCGGCAACCGAGCAGCCGTAGGAAATCGAGAACAATAGGACAACGGCGAGGTTGCGAACCCGTTTCGGGTCGTCCGATGTGAGCGAAATCAGAGTGATGCCAACGGGTAGCATCATTGCCGCGACTGTGTGCTCACCGATGAAGGACGCCAGGATGCCGGATACAGCGGAAATCCCGAAACAGATATTAACTGTTTTGGTGCCGGTCATCTGAACGATGAACCAGGCGATGCGTTTGTCGAGCTTTTGTTTGACGACACAGAC
>DLVK01000319.1:0-8109 GCA_003444235.1 Rhodospirillaceae bacterium | reverse complement strand
GTGCGTTGCACGGGTTGCTGCAGCCATTGCTCGACAACGTCAACATGGTCAGCGCGCCGATTATCGCCAAGGAGCGGGGCATCGATATCAGCGTTGTCAGTCACGAGAATCCCGACGATTACGAGAATTTGATCCGTATTGTCGTTAAGACCGAGCGGCGCGAGCGCTGCGTTTCTGGGACATTGTTCGGCGGCGATCGGGCGCGGGTTGTCGAGGTCAACGGGACCCCGATTGAGGCGGAGCTGGGACCGCATATGCTCTACATTGCCAACGACGATAAACCAGGTGTTATCGGTGCTATCGGCGGAGCGCTTGGCGCAGCGGGTGTTAATATCGCTACCTTCCATCTTGGCCGGGTCGGGGCGGGAGCGGAGGCGATTGCCTTGGTACAAATTGACGATGCCGCGAGCAACGAGACGCTTGAAGCTATTCGCTCTTTGCCGAACGTAACCCAGACAAAAGCCTTAACTTTCTGACGGTTCGTTGCCGTTATTAGCCGACCGAGACGGAGAAAAGAAATGAGCAATGTGGTCGTAATCGGTGCTCAATGGGGCGACGAGGGCAAAGGCAAGATTGTCGATTGGCTGAGCGAGCGCGCCGACGTCATTGTGCGCTTTCAGGGTGGGCACAATGCGGGGCACACGCTCGTCATCAGCGGTACTGAATACAAGCTGAGCCTGTTGCCATCCGGCGTGGTGCGGCCCGGCAAGCTCTCGATTATCGGGAACGGTGTCGTCATCGACCCGCGTGCCTTGCTGGATGAGATTGGACGCATTCGCGAGGCCGGCGTTGAAATATCTCCCAGTCAGTTAAAAATTGCAGAGAACGCGGCCTTGATTCTGCCCTTGCATCAGGAACTCGATGTGGCGCGTGAGGCAGCGCGTGGAAAGGCAGCGATTGGCACCACCGGTCGTGGGATTGGGCCCGCGTACGAAGATAAAGTTGCCCGGCGGGGCATTAGGGTTTGCGATTTGGCCGAACCGGAAACGCTAGAGGCGAAGACCGAGCAATTGTTGCGCCATCACAATGCACTTCGCCGAGGTCTCGGTGTCGACGATTTGGAACCGTCGGCGGTGTTGGACCCGTTGGCGGAGATCGCCGACGAATTGTTGTCCTATTCGGCCCCGGTTTGGCGCGAACTGGATGGCGCCCGTCGCGCGGGCAAACGCATTCTGTTCGAAGGCGCGCAAGGCACTATGCTCGATGTTGATCACGGCACCTATCCGTTCGTAACGTCATCAAACACCTTGGCCGGCCAAGCGGCGACCGGATCGGGTATCGGAATTGGCGCACTCGATTTCGTGCTCGGAATCACCAAGGCTTACACCACTCGGGTCGGCAGCGGACCATTTCCGACAGAACTCGACGACGAGATAGGACAACGGATCGGGGAACGCGGGCGCGAGTTCGGCACGGTCACCGGTCGTCAAAGGCGTTGCGGATGGTTCGACGCGGTAATGGTACGCCAAGCGATTAAGACCGCGGGGATCGACGGCATTGCATTGACCAAACTAGACGTGCTCGATGGCTTCGACAGTTTGAATATTTGTACCGCTTACGAACTCGATGGTGAAACATTGGATCATTTCCCCGCTTCGATGCGCGGCCAGGCGGCGGTGCGGCCGATTTATGAAACTATGGAAGGTTGGCAGGAGAGCACCCAGGGTGCACGGTCCTGGGCCGATCTGCCCGCCACAGCGGTAAAATATATTCGTCGCGTCGAGGAGCTGATTGAAGCACCGGTTTCGTTTGTGTCCACCAGTCCGGAGCGCGAGGACACAATTACCGTTCGCGATCCTTTCGAGGTTTAGAGGCCATTCGGTTCGAGAATTCGGTGGTTGCCGAATCGAGCTGAAAATACGGCGAAAAATCGAATTTTCCGCCGTATAGGGTCTGAAACGGGTCCGCTAGGGCCTAGAGTTGCACTATTATTGCCCCTAATTTGAATTTGCACTTGCCGCAAAGAGCGGGAATGCTTATCCGAAGCTAAGGTGATTGAACCTCATCGGAGCCCTTATGGCTGACCAAAACGGACAAGCGGGAGAGTCCGGCGCCACCGGAGCGAGTGGCAACGATCGCTACGACGTCCATCCCGAACAGCCTCTGAAACAGTACGATTCTTCTCCGGCGCTAGCATATGCCGCGTCTGAAAAGCGAAATCCAAGCCGACAACTTTTTGCATTGGTTTGCGATCCGAAGCAGCCGCCGCGCCATGATATGATTTCGTCGACACGTCGAATCAATCAAAAAGGCTTACTCCGAATTGTCGATTGGTGCGTTGTTAATTGGTCTTTGGAAGGACGACGCTGCCCGGTATTGATTTACGATCGACCACGCGGCAACAGGGTAATCGCGAACATTGGAGACCCCATTGAAACGGTATCCGAAGAGGCAGTGTCGCGAAACTTCATCCAGCCCGTAACAGCGGCTTTGCGTGAATTGTACAATCAGGGGATTACCCACCGGGCCATTCGTCCGACAAATCTTTTTTACGACAGCGTTTCGGCGACGCAGGCGAATGTGATGCTCGGCGAGTGCCTAGCATCGCCAACTGGGATCAATCAACCCGCAGTGTACGAAACCATCGAATCCGCGATGGCGCCGCCGAACGGCCGCGGTCCGGGTTCGATAGCCGATGATTTGTATTCATTCGGTGTGACCATCTTGGCAATGCTGACAGGCCGGAGCCCGTGCTCGGAGATGACCGATGACGAAGTCATCGATGCCAAGCTCGCTCAAGGAAGCTATGGGGCGCTGATAGCGGGTCATCGTTTGTCGTTGACCATGATGGAGGTGGTACGCGGTCTTTTGATGGATGACGTTGAAGAACGTTGGACGCTAGAAGATCTCGATTTCTGGATTGCGGGCCGGCGTTTGAGCCCAAAGCAACAGGCGATGCCAGCGAAGGCTTCTCGGGCATTTTCGTTTGAAGACCGGGAACTTTTGACCGGCCGCGACGTGGCCCGGGCCTTCGAAAAACGTTGGGATGCCGCGATAGAGCCGGTTCGTGGCGGGGCGCTGGACACTTGGCTTCGGCGCAGCCTCGGCGACGAAGAAGCGATCGAGGCGGTCAACTCCGCCAAAGCAGCGGTTTCGGTCACCGGTACGGAGACCGATGATCGATTGCTGGCACGCATCATCATTGCGCTCGACCCGGAAGGCCCCGTTCGGTTCAAGTCTTTTTCGGCAAGTATCGATGGCATCGGTGGTCAAATTGCAGCGGGTTATACCGATGAAAATATTCGAAAGGACTTTGCCGAAGCGCTTCGAGCTAACCTGATCGCATTTTCTTGCGAGATGTTGGGCGGGTCCGCCTCTGACAAGATGCGCTACATCCCGCAGTACGACAAAATGAAACCCTTTTTGGAAAGCACAGATATAGGTCAGGGTATCGAGAGGGTAGTTTACGAACTAAACCCCAATTTACCCTGTCAATCGCCGCTTCTGGAGACTGAATATGTCTACGACATGAGCGAAATGCTGCATGCCTATGAACGTATGGCGCAGAGCAATCCGGACGGCATGGGTGCCTTGGTTGATCGCCATGTGGCCGCCTTCGTCGCCACTCGCATGAAAGGCGGCCTGACGGCGGAATTGCGCGATCTGGAGAATCGTTTCGACCCGGCGGCCGTAGCCATCGCGAATGTGCGTATATTGGGGCACGTACAAGAACAGGCCGGCGCGGTAAAAGTACCCAATCTTTGTGCGGTCGCGGTGAAGATGCTCGAGCCGGCGGTGGAGAGGTTCCATAGCCGTCAGCAGCGCGATACGGTGAAGCATCGATTGCAGCAAATTTCCAAGGATGGCCGTTTGGCCGATATTTTGCGTCTTGTGGATAATTCGCAATATTTGGAGAACGACCGCACGTCATATCGGAACGCGGTCAGGGAATTTCTTCGTTCGATCCTTGAAATGCAGCAAATGGCTTTCGAAAAGTCCCATAGAACTCAGCTTTCGCGGGCTATCGGAGCGGAAATTGGCGCCTTTATATCGCTCATCCTGTCGTTGATCGCGGTAGTTATCATGGGCGTTTTCTGGATGGTGAGCTAATCGGCTATGGCGGCGAATAATCCAAAGTCCAGTGTCCCAAAAGCCGGCTCTTTAAAGGCTTGGCTTTACACCGTCGTGGTGGCGGGCCTGATTTTTTTCGTCTTCCTCGAAGTCTTTATTTTGTTCGTCATTGGTATGGCGCCGACCTTTGGCGCGTTCGTGATCGATCGCACGCATCGGCGCTATTTCACGATGACCGTTGCCTTCCCTAATGGAGTGGGCGTTCTGCCGAGTGCTATCAAGCTGTTTTCCGGCGGTAGCGGCGGCGTGGACGTGGCCTTAGAGCTCGTCAGCGATCCGCTTGTGCTGTTCACCATGTATGCTGCCGGCGCTGTCGGCTGGTTTATTCACTTTATTGTGCCGCCTTTCGTCGCAATCTGGCTGTCGATGTCGAACGAGATGAAATCGATGGCAATCAAAAAGCGCCAGAAGGAATTAATCGAAAATTGGGGCAAGGAAATTCGTGCCGAGGCAGCCAAGCAGCTGCCCGACGAAGTGCGTCTCGCTGACGGTATCGGCGAGGAAGATGACGAGGATAATCTCGAGGGCGGGCCTGCTAGACCCTAACCAACTAAACGCTCATGCCCGCATCTGTAGCTTGCGCTTGAATCGCCTTTTGCAGTTTTTCGAAGGCACGTACTTCGATTTGGCGAACACGTTCTCGGCTGATGCCGTATTCCTGGCTCAGTTCTTCCAACGTCATCGTGTCTTCCTCGAGCCGCCGCATTTGTATGATGCGCCGTTCGCGGTCGTTGAGGAGTGACATCGCGCTGGACAGCATGCCGCGCCGTTTTTCCAACTCTTCGGCTTCGGCAATTTGAATTTCCTGACTCTCGGTGTCGTCTTCGAGCCAGTCCTGCCATTCGCCTTCGCCATCGATTTTAAGCGGCGCGTTGAGCGAATGATCATGGGCCGCCAGCCGCTGGTTCATGGAAATGACATCTTGTTCCGGTACGTTGAGCTCGGTCGAAATTTGCTCCACATGCTCCGGCCTGAGGTCACCGTCCTCGAACGCCTGGAGCTTGTTTTTCATTTTTCGCAGATTGAAAAACAGCTTCTTTTGCGCCGCCGTCGTGCCCATTTTCACCAGCGACCAGGAGTGCAACACATATTCTTGGATCGACGCGCGAATCCACCACATGGCATAGGTCGCAAGGCGGAATCCGCGGTCCGGCTCGAAGCGTTTGACCGCTTGCATGAGGCCGACATTGCCCTCGGAAATCAGGTCTCCGACCGGCAGGCCATAGCCGCGATAGCCCATGGCAATTTTGGCGACAAGTCGCAGATGACTGGTCACCAGCTGATGAGCCGCTTCGGTGTCCTCATGCTCGCGCCAGCGTTTGGCGAGCATGTATTCTTCTTCCTTTTCCAGCATCGGAAACTGGCGGATTTGCTGCAAATAACGCTGCAAATTGCCTTCCGGGCTGATGGTCAGACTGGGCAGATTGTTACCGGCCATAAAGTTAGCTCCTTAGGTTCGCATCCTTAGCACTCGCGATCCCTGAGCGCTAAATAGGGGCTAAGTCCTCCCGTTTCAATATGCCGTCGGGAATCTTTCATATTTTTGAAACCTTTCCCTTGGCATCCACCCGTTCCAGAATTTCCGAAAGCGACGTAAGTTCAGACGGAAATTTGGATTGAAACTCCAGTTTTTCACCGCTCACCGGATGATCGAAACCCAGCGAAACCGCGTGCAGCGCCTGACGCGCGCAGTCTTTGATTACATTTGCATCTTCCGCGCTAAATCCGGCGAGGCGCGCCTGGGTCGTCCGGCTATAAACGGGGTCACCAATAAGCGGATGGCCTTTGTGGGCCATATGTACGCGGATTTGATGCGTCCTGCCCGTCGCAAGGCGGCATTCCACGCGTGCCGCACGGCTCCCGAAGCGTGCGAGGGTGCGGTAACGGGTAAGCGCCACTTTTCCGCGGTCTTCGGCCACGACGGCCATTTTTTTGCGATCGCGCGGATGGCGACCGATAGCACCTTCGATCTCGCCTGCCGGTGGCTGCGGAGTGCCCCATACCAGGGCGTGATAGGCGCGCTCGACGCTACGCGCTTCGAATTGTGCGCTTAACCCCTTGTGGGTCCGGTCATTTTTGGCGACGACGATCAAGCCACTGGTATCCTTGCCCAATCGGTGTACGATCCCTGGCCGTTTTACCCCTCCGATCCCCGATAAGGAGCTTCCGCAATGGGCCAACAATCCGTTGACCATCGTACCGTTCGGGGTCCCGGGTCCGGGGTGGACAACCAGGCCGGCGGGTTTGTCGATTACGATCAAATCCGCATCCTCATATTGGATATCGAGTTCCATCGCTTCCGGCTCGACCGCCGTATCTTCAACGTACGGAACAATCGTGGCGAAAGTTTGACCCTGTTTGACGCGGTAGGCGGGGTCGGCTATCGTCTCCCCGTCTTGGCTCACGTTCCCCTGTAGAATCAATGATTTAAGGCGTGACCGAGACAGCTCCGGATGGGCCTTTGCCAAGCTTACGTCGAGCCTGGCACCGGCTTCCTCGGGGGCGATTGTGCAGATTTTCGGGCTGTCGCTCATCGCTATTACAAACGGTAACCGTTCGACATGAAACTGCAAGCGCTTAAATTTCTAGTCGTTTTCATGGGCTTGATGATTTTTGTCGGGCTTGGCTTTCTAGCCTACGGTATCGCGGCGAAATTTACCGGCGGCTCTACAGGGCTCGCCACCACGGCGAACCCGGTTTCGTTTTCCTTGCCCAAAGGGGCGACCATTCGCGAGACGACCCTCGACGGGGAGCGGGTGTTGCTGCGCCTGGTCTTTCCCGATGGCAGTAGGCGACTGATGATCTTCAATATCGTGACCGGTCAGCAGATCAGCAGCATCGAGCTCAAAAACGCCCCGTGAGGCCGCAAGCTAGTTTAGCTTTTGCGACATCTCCTTGAGGATCGCAGAAGCATCTTCGTTGCTGATGTCCTGCAGCGTTTCGTTTTCATCGTCATAGAGTCGATTGATCAGGTCCTTGAGCTCGTCGATATCAACGGCGGGTTCGGGCGCGGCTTCGGCCTTGTCGTCTTTTAGCGCCTGAATGTCGTCGTTGAGCGCGTCGATCTCTTCTTGCAAATCGTCGATCTTAGCTTCGGCGATGACCGCGCGTTCCTGCCAGTCGATTGCATCGGATTTGGAAGAGCCGCTTGATTTGGCGCGCGCTGCCTTGGGTTTCCCTTTGCCCCCGCCGGCGAGGCCGAGGCGGTCCGCAAGCGCCTTCACATAGGCCACATCGTCTTTGTGCAACTCGCCGTTCTCGATGTCTTTCAGAAAGTCGTTCAGATCCTCCGTCGTCTCGTCGCCCAGCTGTTTGCTGGCGAGAAGGGACTGGATCAGTTCTTCGGTCGCGGCGTCGCTCATGGTGGCTCCCATCGGTTCTTGTTGCTCGTGCCTCGCGGGCAAGCGGCGCGGACCATATCGCGAAACCGCGCTCCGGGGTAGGGGCAATATGATTGACAGGCGAGACCCCAATGGTGAAAAATTCTCAGCATCATCTAATAGAGGTTGCAAAGAGGGCGCGATGAAGACCTTACTTTTTCGTTTGCTGGTTTTGACTTTTCTTTGCACAGCGGCGATCGAAATCGGTTCGGCGGTTGCGCAATCCTCGCCTAGCGCATTCGACGGGAAATGGCACGGTGAGCGGATCGATGTCAGCAATGATTTCATCTGCAACGTGACAGATATTTCAGGCACCGTCAGCGGTGGGCAGATCAGTTTTCGGCTGCATTACAACGACACCCAGCTGACCGGCCAAATAGGCCCGGACGGCAGCTTCGACTTGGAGGGCGATCATGATCGCTGGGAGTACGAATTCTCCGGTAAAGCCGTGGGCGACAAGATCGCCGGGACCTGGAGCGTCGGCAACGCGCCCTGCCGCGGGACCTGGTGGGTCAAGCGCGTTAAGTAGCGGGCGTGGCCCGAGAACGGGCCTAAGAGCGGAGTCTGAGGTCGGGCTCGAACGCCGATATTGAACGCGCTGCCCCCATGCTATAAGAGAAGCCACCCGGCCCGCGACGTCCCCTTCGTCTAGTGGCCT
>DLVK01000409.1:0-3436 GCA_003444235.1 Rhodospirillaceae bacterium | reverse complement strand
CCGTTGCGAAAGCAATTTGGGCTAACGCGGCTGTAGGGTATTTGGAGGCCATTGCCGTCGATTGGCCGCACTCGTCGGACCCGACCAGATCGTTTGCCACATGATGCATACCTGGATTGTGGCCAATTACCATTATGGTGGGATGGGTATTGTCGACCGCTCGAACACGAGCAACGATTTCATGAGCGCCGGCAAGGTATAGCGCGTCTTCAAATTCGATTTTCGGCTTGCAGTCCAACGCAGGCTTAAGAAATGAAAGCGTTTCCCGGGTGCGCACAGCGGTCGAGCACAAAATCAGCGACGGGCAAATGTCATGTTCCCGGCAATACTCCGAAATGGCTGTCGCCCCCCGCCTGCCGCGCGGATTTAACGGACGGTCCTTGTCGTCGACGCCAGCTTCCGACCAATCGGATTTAGCGTGACGGAGAAGGTAAAGGGTGCGCATGACGGAAGCTTATATGAATATCGATTTTGGGTGAGAAAAATGTCGCATGGGATTTCGTTGCGTTGGCGGAGGTGGCACCTTATGACCCAACTATGAAAGAGAATGATTTAAATGTTCGTCCCGGCGGGCCATTTCGCGCTTTGCTATTTGGATTTCGCAAACGATGTCCGTGCTGCGGAAGACACCCGCTCTATCGTTCTTATTTGAAGCAGGTGGAAAAATGTGGCGGCTGTGGCGTTGCGCTTGGCCGAATTCGCACCGACGATATTGCACCTTATTTTACCATTCTAATCGTGGGCCATTTGATCATACCGAGCCTGCTAATGGTGGAGCAGAAATATCATCCGCCCGAATGGTTCCATTGGATTCTTTGGATTCCATTGACTCTCGTTCTCATGCTTTGGTTTTTGCCACGGGTCAAAGGCGCGACCATGGCGTTAATGTGGCATTTCGGCTTGCGTGGGGATGAGCAACGCTAGGGTGCTTCTTGCTCGTTCTCGCGGCGTCGCCATTGCAGCAATATCACGAGCCCGAGTATCAGGAATCCTGCCGGATAGACAAATTCCTTGGCTGGTCGGTCCAATTGTTCGACGCTGACTCCCGTGACAATGTCGCCACGCTTGAGACCGACCTTGCCGGCGGCACCCGTGAACGATAGCGCGCCAAGCTGATAGTCGCCCTTTTTCGCTTCGTCGGAATTTGGAGGAACCGGCTCGAACTTGGCGCCGATGGCGGCTGGGCCTGAACCTGTCGCGGGTACGGGGATTACGTAAAGCTTGTAACGGTCTCCATAATCGGTTTCGCGGGTGACATGAATTCGCATATTGCGATCCCGCTCCAGTTTTGCTGAACCCGCAGCGTATTGGCGAAGGTCGATATCGGCCCAGGCCGGACTGAATTGATCGAGTACGAAATCGGGGCGGAACAACATAATTGTCACCACCAGTAACAGTACGCGTTCTACGACGTTGGCACGCACCAGCATCCAGCCCTGAATTGCGGCGCTGAAGCTCATCATGGCGATGAGGGCGACAATGAAAATTACCAATCCGTGCCAGAAACTGGTGACGCCGATCAAAAGCAGCTCCGGATTGAACAGGAACATGAAGGGTAGAATCGCGGTACGGATATCGTAGGTGAACCCCTGGATGCCGGTCTTTATAGGATCCGCCCGCGAGATCGCCGCCGCAGCAAACGCGGCGAGACAAACCGGTGGCGTATCGTCGGCAAGTATGCCGAAATAAAACACGTAGAGATGGACCGCAATCAGCGGCAGGACGAGCCCGGACGCGCTGCCGAGTTCGACCAGCACGCCCGCCAGCAAGGAGGCTACCACGAGGTAGTTGGCTGTCGTCGGCAGTCCCATACCGAGGATCAATGACATTATTGCTGTCATCAGCAGCAGGATAATGAGATTGCCGCCTGAGATCGCTTCGACGACGCCGACCATCGCTATATTGAGCCCAGTCGAAGAGACCGAGCCGACGATGATACCCGCCGCTGCGACCGCAATGCCGATGGTGATCATATTTCGGGCCCCGGTCACCATACCGTCATAGATATCGAGTAGGCCCTGCTTCAGTTCCGCGATCACAGGCTCGCCGTCTTTTGCCGACGCTAAAGAAAGGCCAGCGATGACAACTATGAAGCCCGCGAGGCCCCATAGGGTCGCATCGATCGCTTTGAACCCCATGCCCCAACGCAGCAGTGCGCTAAATAAAACCGGTATTGAGAGCGGTACGACCAATAGCGATCGGTCGTATTTCTTCGGCAGCAATTTGACCGATACCATCACCAGCATCATCCAAACGATCGAGTAGAAAACCGCACTGCTGGCACTCCAGCGCTCGATCATCAGGAGATAGATCAGCACCACAATTGGGATCATAAAATGGGCGCCACCGATAAAGGTGCGTTTGAGATGTGGGATCGCGTCTGCGGATAGCCCGGACAGGTTGAGCTTTAGCGCTTCCAGATGCGAGATATAGAGCAGCGCCAGGTAGCTGACGACTGCGGGTATGAATGCGGCGACCACCACATCGAAATAGGAGATGCCGACCAGCTCGGCGATGATGAAGGCGGCCGCACCCATGATCGGTGGCATGATCTGGCCATTGGTCGACGCCGCAACTTCGATCGCGCCAGCTTTGACTGCCGGGATGCCGGTTTGTCGCATAACCGGAATGGTGAAGGTGCCTGTGGTGACCACATTGGCGATCGAGGAGCCCGAAATAGCACCGGTCATGCCCGACGCCAAAATTGCCGCCTTGGCTGGCCCGCCGCGATATTTGCCAACCATGGCAAAGGCCAGATCGAGGAAATACTGTCCCGCACCGGCGCGCTCCAATAGTGCGCCGAACAGCACGAACAAGAAAACGAAGCTCACGGAGACATCGATTGGAATGCCGAATATCGCTTCGGCCCCTAGCCATTGGTAACCAATCAATCGTGTCAAAGAGACACCCTTGTGAGCAAGGATATCGGCGAGTGCGCTGCCCAAGAAAGCATAGAGCAGAATCACCAATCCGACTCCCATCATCACGCCGCCGAATGTGCGTCGCCCGACTTGGGAGAGATAGAAACCGCCGGCGCCGAAGCCAAGACCAACCGCGCAAATTACCAATTCGACCCGTTGGCCGAAAACCGAAAACAACAGAAAAACAGAAGCGACCAAGACCAACGGCAATCCGATGCTGCGTCGGGTTCCTTCGAGCAACAACCCGATGCCGATCGCGCCCAAAATAGCCTCAAACGGGATCGTAAGGCCGGCAAGTTCGAGGTTGAGGAGCACGCCCTGACGCGCGACTAGGCCTTCGTAACCGAAGAACAGATAGAGAGCGCACAGGCAGCCGACAATTGCGCAGAGTACATCGAAGAACGGAATCGGTCGGGTGGCATATTTGCGGGCGACCGGGAACATCAGGAAACAGAGCAGGAGCGCAAATGCGAGATGAATGCCGCGCTTCTGTACGTCGATCAGCCATAGGGCAG
>DLVK01000315.1:0-3277 GCA_003444235.1 Rhodospirillaceae bacterium | reverse complement strand
TATTGCGGTCTATAGCCCCACAAGCGAAGAAACCTTGGAAGGGCTCGTTGCCCGCGCCGATCAAGCGATGTACGAGGCCAAACGCGGCGGCAAAGGTCAGGCCACCATCGCCAAGCCGGCGAAATCGGAATAGAAGGTTCCGAAAGGCGAGACCCTATGTCCTCTAGCGACAAACCCACCGACAACAAGGCCAAAGCCTATGAGGCGGCCAAGAAGCTCTCGGGAGCAAAAGGCCTCAAAGCACGCCTGGCATTGGCGGGAAACGAAGATACCAACCCGGAAATACTTTCCTTCCTAGCCACAGATCCCGATCCCGGCGTACGCCGGGAAGCCGCACGGAACGAAGCGACACCGGGCGCAACGGATTTAGTTCTCGCCGGAGATGCGGATGAAACCGTGCGCGTCGATCTTGCACGCAAGATCGCTCGCCTCACGCCGGAACTCTCGGCGGAGCAACGCGGCACACTCTATAATTTGACAGTCGAAATTCTTGAAGTCCTGGTGCGGGACCAGATCGTTCAAGTGCGCACAATCCTATCCGACGCGTTGAAAGACTTCGCGGAAGCGCCGCCTTCGATAATCCGCCAACTCGCCCTCGACCGGGAAATCGACGTCAGTGGTCCGGTACTGGAGTTCTCGCCGGTGTTGAACGACCAGGATTTGATCGAAATCATCAATAGTGCGCCGGTGCAAGGTGCTTTAGCCGCGATATCGCGCCGCAACGGGATCGAGACGCCTGTGACCGACGCTATCGCTGGTACAGGCGATCGCCGAGCCATCGCGGAAATGTTGGCGAACCGTAGTGCACAGATTCGCGAACAAACGTTGGATGAAATTATCGATTCCGCCCCATCGGTCGAGATTTGGCATGCACCGCTGGTACACCGACCGGGCCTGCCGGTCGGTGCCGCACGCAAAATCGCTGGGTTCATCGCCGATAATCTTTTGACCGAGCTTCGCGACCGACGCGATCTTAGTGCCGATGCCATCGCCGCCGTCGCTCAAGTAGTCGAAGATAAACTTGGCGATCAATCCGAGACGCCATCGCAAGAAAAGGACGACCCGTCCTTTGCAGCACGTCGAGTGCGGGCAATGATAGAGCGTGGCGACCTCAATGAGTCCGAGGTGTTCGACGCGTTACAGAATGGCGATCCAACTTTTACCATTGCCGCCCTCGCGATCCGAGCAGAGCTGCCTGAAGCCCTGGTGCATCACGCCCTGCGTCTTCGAAGCGCCAAAGGCATTGTCGCCATCGCTCACAAGGCCGGATTCAGCATGCACCTCGCCACCGCCCTACAGCTACAACTGGCCGGCATTCCACCAAAGGCAATTCTTAAGCCTGACAGTGACGGCGGATTTCCGCTCGATAATGAAAGCATGGAATGGCAATTGGAATTTCTTGCCGGTAGTCAGAGGTAAACGAGAGGGATTAAGCGCGTATCAGCGTGCCCGAACCATGCTCGGTAAAGATTTCGAGCAGCACCCCATGGGGTACGCGCCCGTCGATGATGACAGCACCTTCGGCACCATCCTCAATCGCCTGAATGCAGGTTTCGAGTTTCGGAATCATCCCTCCGGAAATGGTACCGTCCTTCATTAACGACCGTGCTTCATCAAGGGTGAGTTCCGAAATTAGCTTTCCACTCTTGTCCAGTACGCCTTCGACATCGGTCAGCAAAAGGAGCCGGGTTGCATCGACCCCGGCGGCCACCGCGCCTGCAACCGTATCGGCGTTTATGTTAAAGGTTTGGCCCTCTCCGTCGGAGCCGAGCGGCGCAATCACCGGGATAATCTCGGTCTCCTGCAGGGCATCGAGAATATAGGGATCGATTACAGTCGGCTCACCGACGAAACCGAGGTCGACCACTTTCTCGATGTTGGAATCCGGATCGATCGTTGTGCGGCTGGCCTTTTCGACCGTGATCAAGCCACCGTCCTTACCGGAAATACCGATCGCGGTGCCCCCGGCACTATTGATGTCGGCGACGATCTGCTTGTTGATCTGACCCGACAGGACCATTTCGACGATCTCCACCGTCGCTGCATCGGTTACTCGTAGCCCGTCGATGAATTCGCTTTTGATTTTCAGGCGTTCGAGCATGGCGCCAATCTGCGGGCCGCCACCATGCACCACGACCGGATAGATTCCGACCTGCTGCAACAGTACGATGTCATGGGCGAACCCGGCGGCGAGTTTTGCGTCGCCCATCGCGTGACCGCCGTATTTGATGACGAAAGTCTTGCCCGCATAGCGGCGCATATAAGGCAGTGCTTCGGTCAGAATCCCTGCCTTTTCAAGCCATTCGGCGCGCCGTTTCGCTTTGTCCGCCATCTCGAAAATCCATATCCAGCAATGAGGCGGCGGACTTTACCCTAAAGGCGTGGCTGGGGCTAGATCAGCTAAATCAGCCAAGTCGGCGCGCAATTGCTCGATTCCCGTCCCTTTTTGCGCGCTCGTGAGATGGACCTGGGGCATCGCCGCCGGATGGTTTTTCAATTCGTTCTCGATATCCGCATGGAGTGCTTGTTGCGCGTCGGCTTTGACCTTGTCCGTCTTTGTGAGCACGATCTGATAGACAACGGCCGCCTGATCGAGTTCGCGCATCAGAGTTCGATCGCTATTCTTCAAACCGTGCCGGCCGTCCACAAGGACGCAGAGACGGCGCAAATTAGCTCTTCCCTTTAGATAGAGGTGGATGAGCTCGGTCCACTCGGCGATGGATGCCTTGGACGCTCGCGCATAGCCGTAACCCGGCAAATCGACCAGCATCAATCGAGCCCCCAAATCGAAAAAATTGATCTGTTGCGTCCGCCCCGGGGTATTGGATGTACGCGCAAGGGACTTGCGCCCCGTAAGCGCGTTAATCAGGCTCGATTTTCCAACATTGGAGCGACCCGCGAAGGCGAGCTCGGGTAAATTCGGCGGCGGCAATTGATCCAACCGCGCCGCGCCGGTAACGAACTCGCAGCGTTGAGCGAATAGGTGGCGACCCGCCTCGATCTGGGCCGCGCCCGTTTGGTCGTCGGAGCCGTCCATCGTCGCTTTTGCAGCATCCCTTATTTGATGCTGACACCCATGCGTTTCATGATCACCCATTGCTGGGCGATCGAAAGAATATTGTTCCAAGCCCAATAAATCACCAGACCCGCCGGGAACGGGGCCAAGATAAAGGTGAAAATTATCGGCATGAACATGAATATCTTGGCCTGGATCGGGTCAGCCGGGGTCGGGTTCAGTTTTTGCTGCAGATACATGGTCGCGCCCATGATGATCGGC
>DLVK01000551.1:0-3563 GCA_003444235.1 Rhodospirillaceae bacterium | reverse complement strand
GGCCGCCGATCACTTGATTATAGTGTTCGATCCCCAGCATCATCATCATCGTATGCATAAGTTGACGCATATTCTGATTGTCATCGACGATCAGCACGCTCAGATCCGCTACCTCTTGTGGGTTCAAGGGTTCAAAACTCATGCAAAGCGTCCTGTACGAAAATCGAATTGGCGATCAGGCTGGTAAATTCCGGCGTTGTCGGTATTTCGGTCAAGCCTATTCATCCGCATGTCTTAGTGCGTCGAGAGCGCCTTGGAGAATATAGGCCGCCGCCATTTTATCAACCTTTTGAGCGCGCTTTTGACGGCTGAGATCAGCTTCGTCGACCATCAGTCGTTCAACCGCTGCGGTAGACAGGCGTTCGTCCCAAAATCCGATGGGTAGCGGGAGATGTTGACCAAGATTGGCGGCAAAATCCCGAGTCGACTGGGCGCGGGGGCCTTCGCTTCCGTCCATATTGCATGGCAAGCCGAATATTAAGCCGCCGATTCCTCGCTCGGCGATCAGGTCCTGCAAAATCGGTAAATCTTTCGAGAATTTCCGCCGGGCAAGAGTTTCGAGTGGGCTTGCGATGGTGAGACTCGGATCGGAAATCGCGAGACCGATGGTTTTGCTCCCGAGATCGACACCGAGCCATCTCGCGTCCGGCGGCTTGGCCGCAGCCAATTTGACAAGCTCTTCTACTGCCATAGCTCAACTTACGGCGTCGCTATTGCCGCCCGCAAGGGCCGGTGATAGCTTCGCGCCGACTTGAGCGAGGCCCGGCGTTTTGGCCGGCGGGACTATTATGACTATCGATCAGGAAACGGTTGCGAAAATCGCACGGTTGGCGCGAATCAAAGTGCCCGAAGAAGAGCGTGCCGGCTTGGCCGAAGAGCTGTCCAATATTTTGGGTTGGATCGAGCAATTGGGCGAGGTGGATACGGAAGGTGTCGCGCCGATGACATCTGTGGTCGAGGCAGTGGCGCCGACGCGGACCGACGAGGTAACCGACGGCGGCTATCCGGACCGGGTTACCGCCAATGCGCCGGATCGTGCGGATGATTTCTTCACCGTGCCGAAGGTGGTCGAGTAATGGGATTGACCGATCTTACGGTTGCGGAGGCGCGGGACAAGCTTGCCGCGGGTGATTTTTCCGCCGTGGAGCTAACCGAGGCCCACATCGCCGCGATGTCAGCAACTGAGCCCCTGAATTGCTTCATCACCGAAACCACGGAAAAAGCACTGAATCAGGCCAAGGCCTCCGATGCGCGGCGAGCCACGGGTGAGGTAGGTGTGCTGGAAGGGATTCCAATCGGGATCAAGGATCTGTTTTGCACCGAAGGTGTTTTGGCGGCGGCCGCCAGTCATATCCTCGACGGCTTCGAGCCCCCATACGAATCCACCATTACCCAGCAGCTCTGGGATGCGGGTGCGGTGATGTTGGGCAAGACCAACATGGACGAGTTCGCCATGGGGTCCTCGAACGAAACCAGCTATTACGGCCCTGTCATCAATCCTTGGCAGCGCGCGGACCGTCCCGATGCCAAACTTGTGCCGGGAGGGTCGTCCGGCGGCTCGGCAGCGGCGGTGTCAGCGCATACAGTGATGGCGGCGACCGGTACGGATACGGGCGGCTCGATCCGTCAGCCGGCCAGCTTTTGCGGTATCGTTGGCATGAAGCCGACTTATGGGCGCTGTTCACGGTGGGGCATCATTGCCTTCGCGTCGTCGCTCGATCAGGCGGGCCCGTTGACCCGAACGGTTCGCGATAGTGCGATTATGCTGGGCGCAATGGCGGGCCACGATCCGAAGGATTCGACCAGCGTCGATTTGCCCGTGCCCGATTACGAAGTGGCGCTCACCGGCGATATAAAAGGTATGAAGATAGGTATTCCGTCGGAGTATCGTCTCGATGGAATGCCGGACGAAATCGAGAAGCTCTGGCAACAGGGAATAGACTGGGTGAAGCAGGCAGGGGCGGATATCGTCGATATCAGCCTGCCGCACACGAAATATGCGTTGCCTGCGTATTACATCGTCGCACCCGCAGAAGCATCGTCAAATCTCGCGCGTTACGACGGAGTACGCTACGGACTTCGGGTAGACGGCGATGAACTACAAGAGATGTACGAAAACACCCGCGCCGAAGGTTTTGGAACCGAAGTGCGCCGCCGCATCATGATCGGAACCTACGTGCTCTCCGCCGGCTACTACGACGCCTATTATCTGAAGGCACAGAAAGTGCGGACCAGGATCGCGGACGACTTCCGCGAGGCGTGGGAGAAGGTCGATCTGGTGCTGACGCCAACGGCGCCCAGCGATGCATTTGCGCAGGGCGAAAAATCCGCCGATCCCATCGCCATGTATCTCAACGATATTTTCACCGTGCCGGCAAGCATGGCTGGATTGCCTGGGATTTCCGTTCCGGCAGGTTTGTCAGCGGACGGGCTACCGCTCGGCTTGCAGTTGATCGCCAAGCCCTTCGACGAGGAGACTCTGTTTAGGGGCGCTGGCATTTTGGAAGAAGCCGCGGGATTTGACGCCAAGCCGGCACTTGCAGCGAGGTAGGAAAATGGCCACTGAAAATGTCACCACACTTGTCTTCGATGTCTTCGGCACCGTTGTCGATTGGCGAAGTTCCATCGACCGTGACCTTTCCGCGTGGGGTGCGGAAAAGGGTGTTTCGCCGGATTGGATGGCGTTGATCGATGAGTGGAAAACCGCCTATCGGCCCGGCATGGACGCAGTCAATTCCGGCGAACGGCCCTGGACGCCGGTCGGCGTGATCTACCGTGAAAAGCTGGACGAACTGCTGCCGAAATACGGGCTTGATGATCTCAACGAAGAGGATCGGCAATATATCAACGAATGTTGGTACCGGCTCGATCCGTGGGCCGATTCGCTGCCCGGTATGAAACGATTGGCGGACAAATATGTGCTTTCTTCGCTGTCCAATTCTGACTTCGTCGGCATGGTGCAGATGGCGAAACGCGCGGGCATTCCGTTCGACGCGGTATTGACGGCGGAGAATGCAAAAATGTTCAAGCCCGATCCATCAGTCTATCGAATGGCGATCGATATGTTGGGCTATGGCGTGCCGGAGAATGTAATGCTGGTTGCCGCGCATAACTACGATCTGACTCATGCGCGTAGTCACGGCATGGGAACAGCTTTCATTCCGCGGCTTACCGAGTATGGGCCCGACCAGACGACCGATCTGGAGCCGGAGCAGGAGTGGGATGTAATCGCGTCTTCGATGGAAGATCTGGCCGACAAGCTGGGGTGCTGAGTATGGCCGAGTTGCTAAAAGGCGAAACCGGCGATTGGGAGATGGTAATAGGGCTCGAGGTCCACGCCCAGGTGACCTCGAATGCGAAACTGTTTTCCGGCGCACCGACCGAATTCGGCGCCGAACCAAATACGCAAGTAAGTTTGGTCGATGCGGCAATGCCGGGAATGCTGCCGGTCTTGAACGAGGAAAGTGTACGGCAGGCCGTTCGTACGGGCCTCGCGATCAATTCGGAGATCAATCTCCATTCGGTGTTTGCACGTAAGAACTACTTTTATCCGGATTTACCCC
>DLVK01000438.1:0-2924 GCA_003444235.1 Rhodospirillaceae bacterium | reverse complement strand
GTTCTTCAACAAAAACAGCCCCTTCAGATTTTAGATTTTCAACCACAAATTTGTTATGAACAATTTCGTGACGGACATAGATCGGCGGGCCGTACTTCTTCAACGCCAATTCGACTATGTCGATGGCGCGGGTGACGCCTGCGCAAAACCCTCGGGGTTTCGACAAAATCACGCGCATTGCAATCGGCCCTCAAACAATTTCCATAAAATCACCGCCCGAACCGAGCCACCGGTCAGGCAATCACAATCTTCATAGCAGCGGACTTGTTACAAGTAAACAATTTGGCAACCACTGCAGGCACTGACAATTCGCCGCATCTACGCCGATATTCGCGCCAAAACAACATTAGTTGCGAAGGATTTAGGGTCGACCGCTCTTATTTCAAGTAGCCGTTATTGCGATACCAGTCGATCGCATCGGCGACAGCCTCTTTGGCGGGGCGCGCTTTGTACCCGAGCGATTCTTCGGCCTTTTTTGAAGAGAAATACATACGTTTGGTCGACATTTTGACGCCGTCAACCGTAACAAACGGCTCCCAATTCCCCGTCAGTCTGGACAGTCCCTCCGCGACATAGGCAATTGGCAACAACGCGGCTTGAGGCAGCTTTATTGCCGGTGGTTTTCGGCCAACATATGCGCAAATTTCCGTAAGTATCTGCAACAAAGTAATATTTTCACCCCCCAAAATATAACGGTCGCCAACCTCGCCTTTCTCGAACGCTTTTAGGTGTCCATCCGCGACATCTTCGACATGGACGAAATTAAGTCCGGTATCGACATAGGCAGGCATTTTGCCGCTTGCTGCATCAACGATTATGCGACCAGTGGGGGTCGGTTTTAAATCGCGGGGACCGATCGGTGCCGACGGATTAACGGTAATTGCCGGAATACCCTCTTCCGCCACAAGGCGCTGAACTTCTTCTTCCGCGCAAAATTTGGAGCGTTTGTAGGTACCGATCATATCGTCAAGCACGCTTGGGGTGTCTTCGTCGGCTGGTGTGCCATCGGCGTTTAGGCCAAGCGTCGCGACGCTACTGGTGTAAACAATTCGTTTGGCGCCCATTTCCGAAGCTAATCGGAACAAATCTCGCGTTCCGTCGATGTTGATTCGGTGCATTTTAGCGGCGTCGGGGGCCCATAAGCGATAATCCGCTGCGACGTGAAAAACCGCCTCGCACCCTTTGAGGCCGTATTTATAGCTGGCGCTATCGACTAGATCGCCTTCGATAATTTCGCACCGCAGACCGTCGATATTTCGCCTATCGCCACCGGGGCGGGCCAAAACGCGAACCTCTCGGTCCGCATCGAGCAACCGTCGTAACACCGCCGAGCCGACAAAGCCGGTGGCTCCCGTCAAAAATATAGTCATCGTTCAATCTATTTTGTCTGCCGTAGACCTCGGCGGTCTAACCATCCCATCAAGGCAGGCAAAATTACAAGAGTAGAAAGCAGGGTAAAGCCAATTGCGACCATCAGCAGTTCTCCCATGCTGGCGGTACCGCGGTGATTGGAAACCGCCAAGCTGCCAAAAGAACCGATAGTCGTGAGAGCACTGAAGACGACGGCGCGAGGCGTGCTGGTACGTAGCAACTCGCTTTCGCTTAATCCAAGGCGCGAACGCATAACCAAATGAATACCGCTCGCCACGCCAAGACCAAGTAACAACGGGACCACTATGACGTTCGCGTAGTTGAAGGGTAGTCCGAAAATTACAGATGCCGCGACTGTCCAAAGCGCTGCCAGAACCAGTGGCAACAGAACCAGCAACGTATCCCAAATATTCCGCATGATAAGAATGAGTAGAATACATACGAGAACCAAGGCGGTGAGCGCTGCCTGCGCTATCGCTTCCAATACTATTCGGCCGGATTCCACAAGAACCACCGGGGTGTCGGTGGCCATCGGAACGTGCTGGCGAACGGCAGCAACGAACCGTTCCATGGCCTCGTTGTTGGTAACGTTTTCTTTCGGATAGACCTCCACTCGAAAACGCCCGTCCCGAGCCACGTACCGTCCTCTTAGAGCTGCCGGAATATCGGCTTCGGTAAAGGGCGAGGCCTCCAGCGATTGTTTTAACCGTTTGAGCCGACCGTCGAAGCGGTCCAACAATCCGTCCTGTAGATCGGTGACAGAACGCTGCAGAGCGAGCGACGAACTCAGGTACGGTGCCAAAGCTCCCGCCAGTCGTTCGGCGCTTACTGCCATAACCGGATCGGCGTTTCGGTCGTTGGCGGTGGCTAGCAAATGCTGCCGGAATTTTCCGGTCGCTGTTTTCAAGTCGGCTTTACCGGGCGGATCCTTGCGATTGGCGGGATCGAATACAGACAGCATCGTGAAAGCGATATTTTGTATAACGCCAGCCTTCTGGTCTTGATGTGCCGGCACAAAGCTATTGAGCCATACAACTCGGTTAACCTCGGGCAGGCTGGATAATGTCTTGGCAATTTTTTCCGCTTCAGATTCTTTTTTGACAAGAATGGAAATCGTTTCCGGCGAAACCTTTGGATCGGCTATCAAGTCCATCGCGGTTTGCACCGATTCCGTCGTCGGATCCTTAAGATGTAGCGGATTGAAGTCGAAGCGAGCCTGAGGCAACAAAAACGCGCTTGCTACCCCCAGCACCAATGCGCCGATCGCCAAGCCACTACCGAAACGCTTAATAATCACATCCGGCATAACGACAGCTATTATCGAAGGGCGCAGCTTCACCTTGAACGGCATAATGCTCAACAAAGCCGGCAATAGAGTGAAATTGGCCGCCAACGCGATGAACATACCGACACCCGAAATCAATCCTAATTCCGCAAGGCCTACGTAATTGGTCGGCAAGAATGAAAAGAACCCGATGGCCGCCGCTGAAGCGCAGAGCATCAGCGCTCCCCCGAGATCACGGGTAGCGTTTTCCAGTGCTTCCGCCTGTGGT
>DLVK01000397.1:0-4217 GCA_003444235.1 Rhodospirillaceae bacterium | reverse complement strand
CGATCAGGGACAGGACAATCCCGACCGTGGTCAAAACCGCGACAACCGATGCCGCGATTAAAACGAACATTATGGACCGCTCGACGACCGCGCGCGGAACGGGCACGGATGCAATGTACATCTGTGCCCGTCCGTTGTTCTGTTGCATGTTGTTAATTCGGTTCAAGCCCCAATCATTACATCGTCAGGTTAGACAACGCGTCGACCTTGAGCTTCCAGGCTTTACGTTCAGCATCCGACAACGGGATCAGGCCTTTATCGGTGAGATAACCTTCCGGCCCCCATGTCCTTTCACTGGTGAACTCGGCCATGAACTCACGAATACCTGCCACCCGGCCCATATGCGCTTTCTTGACGTAGAAGAATAACGCTCGCGAGACTTTGTACTTACCTTCGGCGATATTCTCGAACGTCGGGGCGGGACCTTCGATGATGCTGCCGTGCACCTTGTCCGCATTCTGATCAAGGAAACTATAGCCGAAGATACCGAGGGCTTTCGGATTGGCATTGAGTTTCTGGACGATCAGATTGTCATTCTCGCCCGCTTCGATGTAATGGCCGTCTTCGCGTACCGAATGACAAATCGCCTTATACTTTTGCTTAAGCGCCATTGCCTTGGCGTTGTCGCCGCCTTTTTTCGCAATCTTGGATGCCTTTTTGATGCCCTTGATCCAATCGAAGGTCTTGCATCCGCCTTCCATTGCCAATTCGACGAAAGCGTCGCGCGTACCGGAGGTTGGCGGCGGCCCGAGAACTTCGATTTTGGTGTCAGGAAGCGCCGGGTTGACGTCTTTCCAAGTCTTATACGGGTTAGGCTGTAATTTACCGTCGCCCGCGGGCACGTCTTTAGCTAGGCCTAAGAAAATGTCCTTTAGGCCCAATTTCATC
This sequence comes from Rhodospirillaceae bacterium, assembly GCA_003444235.1. Classification (GTDB taxonomy): domain Bacteria; phylum Pseudomonadota; class Alphaproteobacteria; order UBA8366; family UBA8366; genus UBA8366. The sequence continues at coordinate 3,329 of DLVK01000397.1, read as the reverse complement.
TTCTCGGTCTTACGCGAGTTCGCGAGAACGATACCGTCATAACCGATTTTGACTTCGACGATATCCTTGATGCCGTTTTTGGCGCAGCGCTTGACTTCGGAATCCTTGATCCGCCGCGATGCGTTGGCGATATCCGGGTGCTTTTGGCCGATCCCGGAGCAGAAAAGCTTCAACCCACCACCGGAGCCAGTACTCTCGACGATCGGAGTTTTGAATTTCGTGGTTTTACCGAACTGCTCGGCCACCGTGGTCGAAAACGGATATACCGTCGAGGAACCGACGATCCGGATTTGTTCGGCCGCTAGAGCGCCAGCGCTAAAGGCGATGGCGGATATGGCGGCAGTGGCAAGCGTTTTAAATTTCATCACATATATCTCCTACAAACTGACAAACTTGAATGGACTTTCTCGGTCCACGCAGGTCTCACCTACGAGTCAGCGATTGCAGGCATGTGAAGGTTTTATGAAGCTTTTGTTACAGCCCGATCGGAATTTACAAGAGGCTGTTATTAAACGATTTTTATCGTTTCACACTGAGTAATGAAACCGTGAACGCGGTTTCCACTCCAAGCTCACTTTCGATTTCGAGATGGCCCCGATGGCGGGCAACGATATGTTTGACAATAGCGAGTCCCAAGCCCGTTCCGCCCATGCCGCGCGAACGTCCCTTATCGACCCGATAAAATCTCTCGGTCAGGCGGGGAATATGCTCGGCCGGAATCCCCTCACCCTCATTTATGACACTGACGGCCACGCCTTTTTCTTTGGTATCGGGGAGACGACACTTTTTGACCACGACGCGAATGACGCTGTTTTCGCGGCCATAGTGAATCGCGTTTCCAATCAAATTTTGGAAAACCTGGATCAATTCGTCGGATTCCCCTTGCACGGCGCGCAATTTTTTCGGCAATTCGAGGGATATTTCGATACCACGTTCCTTAGCGTTGACTAACAGGATATCGGTCACCTGGCTCAGGATCGTCGACAAATCGACCAATTGTTCGGGACGTATATGTTCGTCGGTCTCCACTTTCGAAAGCGCGAGCAAATCGTTTATCAAGCGCGTCATGCGCTTGGCCTCGTTCTCCATGATTTCGAGAAAACGGTCCGACGCTTCTGGATCGTCGCGGGCCGGCCCGCGCCAGGTCTCGATAAAACCCAAAAGCGAAGATAATGGCGAACGCAATTCGTGGCTGACATTCGCTACGAAATCCGCACGCATCTGTGCCGCTTTTTTGGATTCGGTAATGTCGTGCAGAACCAGCATCGCCCAGGCCGGCCCAACTGATTTCAAATCGGGCAGCCGCCAGATATTCAGTTCGAAATAACGACCGATAGGATGTGGCAAGAAAACTTCGCTTCGCCCCCCCGGCGTACCGCCCAAAGTCTCATCAATGGCACCGATGATGTCTTCGCTGTCGAGAAACTCGTCCATCCGTGCGCTCAGAGCCTGCTTGCCAAGTAGATCTTTGGCAGCACGGTTGTAGTCGACGATAACGTGATTGGGGTCGACCAGGAAAACCGGATCGGACAGCCCGTCCAGCATGCTGGCATCGAGGGGCGGCGGAATATCTTGGGTTTTAACCGGTTGCGAACTCATTGCACACGCACTGTATCACAATACCCGGATCGGCTCCGAATCTGTCGCGTTACTCATTGCTACCGTCATAGACGCTCGGAAACCAATCGCCGCGTCCACTAGGCGTCATATCCAACACCTGCCAGAGCGGCCAAGCCAAATCCATGTGACGGGCATGCCCCCCATCGATACCCGGCGCGTACAACATCTCGGTGCCCCAGCGATGATGTATTCCCTGATCGTCGCGAACGAAGATGTTCGCCATCGGCATCTGCTGGCCGTCCTTTTCGCCGTGGTAGTCGATATTGTAATTGTTGTTCGCCGACGACAGCAGACGCAGATGGCTCCACCCGCGTGCATCCGCATGGGCCTGCAAATCCGCCAGCCCCCGCTTCGCCACCACGGCGGTAGCAATCCGCTGATTGAGCTGTGGAATATGCCCGTTAATGCCATCTAGCAGCGACGTACAAGCGGGACAAGCGGCCTTCATATTTGGCCCGTACATTAGATTGTAGATAAAAAGTGTATCTCGCTCCGGCCCGAACAACTCGGAGAACCGCACTTGGCGCGCTTTGCCCTCAACCAGTTCGTCGAAGACATAATCCTCTTTCAGCGCGCCACCGACGGGCAGTTTCCGGCGTAATACCGCAACCCGCTCGATCTCGGCTCGGAGCGACATTTCCGCCTCCAACAGCTCTTGCCGCGCAGTGCGGTAGTCCGAAGTCTCGTTGGGAAAGCTGACCTTGTCGGCCATGGCACAACTCCTTCTGTGAAAGGCTATTTTACCACGCGGGTCTCCACCGCCACCTTTTCGATACCCTTCCAATCATAGCGTACACCCATGCCAGGCAAATCGGGTACGTCCACAAAACCATCCGCATCGATGCAATCCAGCTCGTCGTTGTACCCATCCTCATAGAACGGTAGCGACCATGCATTGGGACATACCGGATGAACAAGATTGACTTCGTAATAGTTGGAATTGCGGCACGCCGCCATCAACTGGCGCATTGCTGGCCCGCAAGAATGAACCTCGCAATCCATGCCGAGCGCTTCGGCCGCGATGGCGGTTTTGTAGCAACCGGTGAAGCCGCCGTCGTAATCCGGATCGGCGCGGGCAAAATCTGTCGCACCGGCCATCATTATGTCGGTGGTCGTCTCCAGATTACGAATGTGCTCGGTAATCAATATCGGTGTGCTGACATGCTGCTTCAGCATCTGGTGGCCGTGGATGGAAATGCCACCATCCGCATAAGGATCCTCGTACCAGTAGTAATCGCATTCGTCACAGACCTTCCCGATCTGGATCGCATCCGCAAGTGTCTTGCTATGACAAGCGGCGTCATACATGAGCACCATCTTGTCGCCGACACGACCGGCAACCGCGCGGAGCATAGCCGACTCTTCCTCTACGTCCCCTGCCGACCAGCCATGTATCTTAAAGGCGCGGTAGCCCATCTCGTAGCAGCGCTCCGCGAAATCCGCGTACGCCTCGGCGCTCGACAGGCCCGTCGGCTCGCGGTCTCCGTGCAGCGTACTGGCATAGGCGGGCAGTCGCTTGCGGAAACCCCCGATCAGTTCGGATACCGGCGCGTTGTAATGTTTGCCCGCCAAATCCCAGAGCGCGATATCGAGTGCGCCAATGCCAACCTCGCCCACATGCTTGCAGAGCCGGCGCATGGCCGCGAAATGGCTCTCGCGCTCGAGCGCCGGCTTGCCGATGAGCGAATGGGCAAGCGCTTCGGACGCGG
>DLVK01000219.1:0-2507 GCA_003444235.1 Rhodospirillaceae bacterium | reverse complement strand
ATGCGGAAATCGGATCTATTCCAGCGCAAGACGGCGCCTCGTTGGCGCGGGAAAGCGATATCGTGCTCCTTTGTTTGCCGCGGTCCGCCGATGTGCGCGAGGCGATCTTTGGCGCCGGGGGGCTCGTCGAAGGACTGTCGCCCGGCAAGATTGTTGTTGATCAGACGTCGGGCAATCCTGACGACACAAGAGCCATGGCCGCGGAACTGGCGGAGCAGGGAGTTACGTTGATCGACGCACCAGTTTCAGGGGGACCTGCCGGCGCCGATGCGGGGACCATCGCCATCATGGTTGGGGGGCCACAAGACGCGTTTGCCAAGGTGCGGCCGTATCTCGAATCGATCAGCCCGAATATTGTGCATTGCGGCCAAATCGGAAACGGTCATGTCGTCAAGCTGGTCAACAACACAATCGCGGCCTGCAATCGGCTGGGAATGCTGGAAGCCGTCGCGATGGGACGGAAATACGGCCTCTCGCTAGAAACCATGAGCGACGTGATCAATAAGTCGTCGGGGCGAAGCGGTGCGACCGAACGATTGCTGCCGGCGATGATTGCCGGTGAAGAAAGTTCGAACTTTGCAATGGGTCTGATGCTTAAGGACGTCAGCCTTGCGACACAGCTTGGCCTGAATTGCGGTGCTCCGATGTTTTTACATAACGTCGTACGGGGTCTGTTGCAGCAGGGCGTCTATGAGTATGGTGGTGAAGCCAATCTTGATGAAATTATTCCCGTCCTTGAAGCGATGGCGGATATGAAGTTTGTCGAGTAGCACGATGCCTCATCGCAACACCAATCCGAATAGGAATAGATAGATGAAATCGGCTCTGTACAAACGTTTTGGGATCGACTTTCCGTTGTTTTGGGCAACCATTGCCGGGAGTTGTCGCTGACGTGACGAACGCCGCCGGATTCGGCGTTCCTGGTGCGGTGGCGCACAAGCCGGAGACACCAGAAATAAATCGATGAGCAGGCTAAGTGAAAACCATACGGGGTCGACTTGCTCATTTCCAATAAGCTTTAAGGTAAGGATGGCAGCCCTTCGGCTGCCGACTATTAGGCACGAGTGCCGCCCGAACATCGGCAATACTTGGTTAAGCTGCTGGAACGCCATGAAATTGATATGGGAGATTTATGGGACGACGCGGTCGACAGCAGCTACGGGGGTGATATTTGTGCGATGGGTGCGGTCGGCATCATAGACGTCGGTTTCTCTCATCTGATCTCTATGATTGTCAACGCGTTTGGCGTCCCGCCGGACCACATGGTGGAAGAGGCGCGTCGGCACGGCGTTGCTGTTGGTGCTGACGGGTTCAGAAGAACACGCAAGCAAGCACGCAGAGGCGGTCGTAGATGTTTTGATCTTCTCCGGCACGGAAGCTGGCGGACATTCTAGGGAAGTGTCGACAATGGTGTTGATCCCGGGGGTCGTTCGCGTCATGGAGGCGCATCCGAATGAATAAATTCTTGCAGCCGGGGGAATTGCGACCGGTCGCAAGAGGGCTGCTTGTATGGCCATGGGTGCGGCTGGTGCCTGAAGGGGTACGGTCTGTTTGACCACCGGCGAGGCGGAGACCATTCCAACCGTAAAAGAGAAAATGCTGACTGCCGGATCGCGAAATACGGTCCGCTCACGCAGCCGAACCGGCAAGCCAACGCGCCAGTTATAGTCGAGTTGGACGGACGCTTGGCATGCCGACGGCGCTCCGGATCCGCTGCCAATGCCCCTGCAAGGGTTAATCTTACGGTCCGACATGGCAAAGATCGATAAGTTGGCGGAAATGGGGGGCCACGCCGGCGCCAAACAATTGGCGACGTACTATTTGTGTTAGGCGGTTGGGTTGATGGATACAGCGCAATCCACGCGTTCCGTCGTCTACAACTTTATGGAGGATTTTGCGGAAGTGGTATAGCGACTCGCTGGAACGGTCGTAAAGTAGTTTTCCGCAAGCGGAATTGAGGGGCATTCTCAAACGCTGGTACATCTATGGACAGCTGAATACGCGCTCAATTATAACAAGTTTCAGATGAAATTCTTTGCCAAAGGTTGGTGCGTTACTTGCCGTGACGTAAGTGGTTCCAGGATGCTCCGGAGCAATAGGGATAGATTAGAAATGGCCAATTCGTCTTTGAATGCAGCGCCTGAATTAGAGAAATTTGCCGTCGGGCAGCCGGTCTCCCGGCTTGAAGACCCGATGTTGCTCCGCGGTGACGGGATTTATACGGACGACGTCGGTTTGGATGGGCAAGCGTATGCCTATGTCTTCCGGTCGCCTTACGCGCACGGCTCGATCTGTAAATTGGACGTATCGCAAGCAGCGAACGCTCCTGGCGTTCTTACGGTCCTTACGGCGGCCGATATGGAAGACGCCGGCGCAAACCTGCTGTTCTGTCGATTAAATACGTTGAGCCGGGACGGTTCGCCTATGATCAAACCTGATCGTCCCTGTCTCGCAAGGGGAAAGGTGCGCTATCGGGGCGAGGCGATCGCTGTGGTCGTCGCCGAAAG
>DLVK01000006.1:0-3315 GCA_003444235.1 Rhodospirillaceae bacterium | reverse complement strand
GAAATTTTGGGGAAGGGGGCGGAACGCCCCGCAAATACCACTCTTTCTCATTGGACACTGATACATATTCTGACCGGCGTTGCGGCCTATGCGACGATTACCTTAGCCGCGGTCGCCGCGATCGCGGTTCTTATTCAAGAACATTTGCTAAAGGCCAAAAGCACAAACACCTTGGGAGCCCGGCTGCCGGCAGTCGCAGATGCGGAACGCGCGGAAATCGTATGGTTGAGTGTCGGTGAGATCGTGCTTGGATTGGGCATTATTTCAGGCATGGCACTGCAGTTTCAGGTTACCGGCAAGTTATTGGAATTCGACCATAAAACCCTACTGACTATGCTCGCGTTTTTAGTGGTTGGCATCCTGTTGCTGGCGAGGGTCAAGCTAGGGATTAGGGGACGCGCCGCCGCTCGATATGTCTTGCTGAGTTATTTGTTGATAACGCTCGGCTATCCTGGCGTAAAATTGGTGAGCGATCACCTGATAGGGTAACGCCCCTAGCGAATTGATCGCATAAACCAAAAATGCTATTGCACACGCACTGTGCAATTAGATCAACTGCCTAAGAAAAAGGCATGAAACTCGCCGATCTCACATTCGAGCCCGCCGTCATTCTGGCGCCAATGTCCGGTGTCAGCGACTACCCGTTTCGCCGCGCCGTGCGAAATTTCGGCGCCGATCTGGTCGTTTCGGAGATGATCGCAAGCGACGCCGTGCTCAGGGCGGTGCGTTCCGAGATCCGCAAAATGTCGAGCGATTGCGCTCAAGAATTCCCGATGTCGGTGCAATTGGCCGGCCGAGAGCCAACTCTGATGGCTGAAGCTGCGCGTATTAATGAAGATCGCGGCGCGGCAATAATCGATATCAATTTTGGTTGTCCGGCACGAAAAGTCACGAATAAGGTGTGCGGCTCGGCTTTGATGCGCGAAGAAGCTCTCGCAGCAGAAATACTCAGCGCGGTGGTCGATGCAGTTTCGATCCCGGTCACGGTCAAAATGCGTACCGGCTGGGACGATGAGGACCGAAATGCACCGCACTTGGCCAAAATCGCCGAAGATGAAGGTATCCAGATGGTCACGGTTCATGGACGAACACGGTGCCAATTTTTCAAGGGCGAGGCTGATTGGGAGTTTATTCGCGAGGTAAAAGACGCGGTTTCGATCCCGGTAATCGCTAACGGAGACATTCGGTCGCCAGAGGACGCGAAGCGTTGCTTGGAAATTTCCGGTGCCGACGGCGTCATGATAGGCCGTGCCGCAGAAGGCCGGCCATGGCTAATCGAGCAAACAAGGCACTTCCTCAGATCAGGCGAACATCTGCCCGATCCTGCCCCGGAGGCGGTACGAAGTACGGTGTTATCCCACTACACATCGATGCTTTCACACTATGGGATCGCTCAGGGTTTGCGTATCGCCCGCAAACATCTGTGCTGGTACATCAAAGATTTTAAGGGCGCCGCGGAGGCGAGAGCAAAGATCGGTCGCGCTGACGACCCCAATCTCGTGGTCGAGCTGTTATCGCGATTCTTCGACCAGCAATGCGAGCGCGCGGCGGCTTGAAATGAGCGCGACCGCCACCTCAACCGGACCGACCGAGCTCTCGTTCGAAGTCCTGATCGCCTTGCCGGTGCCAGTTCTCGTTGCGAACAAATCCGACGATATCGTATTCGCAAATCCGGCGGCCGAAAGTTTCTTCCAATTGAGTATTGCCGTGCTCAACAAGCGCAACCTGCAGGACATAATTCCCCACGATAGTCCGATGATGTCCCTCGCTCAAAAAGTACGCCGCAACGGATACAGCATGCAGGAATTTGCGGTTCGTCTGTCGACACCCCGCACCGGCAATCGTGTGGTAACGGTAAATGCGGCGCCTCTCGCCAACGATCCGACGCATGTTGTGCTTTCGCTCAACGAAATGACAATAGCCGGACGGATTGACGGATCGCTTTTGCATCGCAATGCAGCGCGCTCGGTTTCCGCCATGTCGTCGGTCCTGGCGCATGAAATCAAAAACCCACTGTCGGGTGTTCGAGGTGCCGCCCAATTGCTCGAGCAATCTGCCGAAGCGGAGGAAAGACCGCTGGCACGTTTGATCGTAGACGAGAGCGACCGAATTTGTCGTCTGATCGACCGGATTGAAGCGTTTTCCGAACGTCCGGCGATCGAGAAACATGCGGTAAATATGCATGAGGTACTTGATCACGTAATTCGAATCGCGCGCTCCGGGTTTGCGAAGTCTGTCTCTATTCAAGAAAATTATGACCCTTCATTGCCCCCGGCCTTCGGCGATAGGGACCATCTAGTACAAATCTTTCTTAACCTCATCAAAAACGCGGCCGAAGCACTAAGCGGCATCGAAGATGGCGTGATAACTGTTCATACTTCCTTTCAGCACGGTATGAGGATCGCCGTGCCTGGTCAGGATTCGCGCATCGAACTACCGCTAGTGGTATCGATCGAGGATAATGGCGGTGGCATTCCGGACGAAATGGTACGACAAATTTTTGATCCATTTGTCAGTACCAAAGCCCAAGGCGCCGGGCTCGGTCTGGCTTTGGTTGCAAAGCTAATCGATGATCATGGCGGCATGATCGATGTCGATAACGGTAAAAACCGGACGATCTTCAGGATCATGTTGCCCATGGTGAGGAGTACGGATCATTAGCGAACAACAGCCCGTCATCCTTGTTGCGGACGATGACCACTCCATACGCACCGTGCTCGGTCAGGCGCTCTTGCGCCAAGGCTATGACGTGCGTTCGACCGGTAACGCGACAACACTTTGGCGTTGGGTCACCGATGGAGAAGGGGACCTCGTCGTTACCGATATCGTTCTACCGGATGAAAATGCGCTCGACTTAATTCCGCGCATTCGGAAACTCCGCCCGGACCTCAGAGTAATAGCCATGAGTGCCCAAAACACACTCCTAACAGCGGTCAAGGCCACCGAGCGAGGTGCATTCGAATACTTGCCTAAACCTTTCGATCTCACCGAACTGTTCAGCTTGGTCAATAGGGCACTGGCTGAACCGACGCCTCGCGACGATGAAGAGGCGACCGAGTTCGAAGGCGATGAGCGTCTGCCCCTAATCGGTCGGTCCCCTGCGATGCAAGAAATTTATCGTGTCTTGGCGCGTTTGATGGGTACGGACCTAACGGTCCTTATCAACGGTGAATCGGGCACGGGCAAAGAACTGGTCGCACGCGCGCTCCATGATTACGGCAAGCGTCGAAACGGACCGTTTATCGCAATCAACATGGCGGCGATCCCTCACGAATTGATTGAAAGCGAACTTTTTGGTCATGAAAAAGGCGCCTT
>DLVK01000466.1:2718-4020 GCA_003444235.1 Rhodospirillaceae bacterium | reverse complement strand
CTCTGCATCAAACTTTACAAATCCGGCGGGCTCTGGCGCGGACGCCAGATCGGCCTCGCCGCCGCTTCCGCCGAATGCGACATCAACGCTGCCGGCACTGCGAATGGCAGCCATTTGGAAGCATTGGCCGCGGCGCACCATTGCGCGGCAACGCCGAACCATTCCTTCGGCGCCGAATTCATGATGGGCCTGCCCGAAATCGGTATCGACCCGATCGTGCCGGACCCGGTAATTCCAATCAAAGACGGACATTGCCCCATACCGCCCGGCCCGGGCCTGGGCGCTGTGGTGGACACCAAGGCGCTAGACAAACACGCGCTCGACTGCATATTAGTCGCGCCTTGAACGAGGGAGAAATTCTGTGAACGAAACGCGTATTTTGGCCGATTGGGTGAGCGGCCTCAAAATCGAGGACATCCCCGACGAAGTAGTGGAGCATGCGGAACGCTTTCTGCTCGATAATCTCGGCTGTCAGCTGGCCGGTGCGACGACACCCTGGAGCCGCCAATTCTACGACGTGGTCAAGAAAACCCGCTCCGGCGGATCGGGAGCGGCAACGGTTTCGTTCTACGGCGACCGCCTGTCTCCCGACGACGCGGCATTCCTCAACGCCACCTTCAACCATGCCAACGAGTGCGACGACACGCATTTGAAAAGCCCCACCCATCCGGGCCAAATCGCCGTGCCAAGCGCAATGGCAATGGCGGAATATGCGGGCTGCGACGGCGACCGTCTCCTGCTCGCGGTGATCGCCGCCTACGAGGTGATGATCCGGATTTCCTGGAGCTGCGCGCCCTATCTGATCTACCGCGGCCACCATCCGCCGGTCGGGGTCGGCCCGTTCGGCGCGGCGACGGCGGGCGCGATCATTCTCGGCTTCCACAAGCAGACCGCGCTCGATTGCTACGGCATTGCCGGCAGCCATTCTGCCGGCCTGATCGAATACACCAAAACCGGCGGATCGGTAAAACGTATCCATGCGGGCATCCCGACCCAAGGTGGCGTCCGCGCGACGCTCTTTGCCGAGGCCGGTATCACCGGGCCCGCGAGCATCCTCGAAGGCGAAAAAGGCTTCTGCAAGGTCTTCGCCGGCGATTACGACCTCACGCGCCTCACGGACGAACTGGGCACTCGCTGGCATATGCTGGATAACGGCCTCAAGCCTTATGCGTGCTGCCATCTCATCCATTTCGTGTTCGACGCCATCGACGAACTCCGCGACCAAAAAGATTTTGGGCCGGACGACCTCGACGAATTGATCGTCTACACCAATTCGGAACCGATCCTCAGCCATATCGGCTC
>DLVK01000466.1:0-2417 GCA_003444235.1 Rhodospirillaceae bacterium | reverse complement strand
ATCCTCAGCCATATCGGCTCGATCACCGAACCGACGGATATTCTCGGCGCTCAGTTCAGCCTGCCTTTCTCCACCGCGATGCGCATTCATCACGGCGGACGCGGCATGGAAGGCGGCAACGGCTTCTGGGACTATCTGGAGGTCGACGTCAAAAATCAGGCGCTGATCGAAACCGCGAACAAGATCAAGGTCATGGTCGCCGCCGATAGGGAACGCTATCTCACGGTGGATACCGGCGCCGGCGTCGTGGTGAAACTGAAAGACGGCACCGAGATGGAATCCAAACTCGCCCATAGCTGGGGCCTGCCCGAAAATCCGCTAAGCGATGCGGATTTGGCGGCCAAGTTCCACTATCTCAACGATCCGATCCTACCCCAGGGCCGCGCGCAACAGATCATCGATACGGTCGGCGACGTGCGTTCGTTGAAATCCGTCGATGGGTTGGTGGAACTGTTGGTCGTCGGCGGCGGACAGCCGGAGCGTACCGCGGCGGAATAGCCGCTGGGTCATAACCTTCCGAACGACGCCGATGGATAAATTCTTCGACGAAGCAGGCCGGTTTTGCGAGCGGGCTCAGGAAGATTTGCTCGACTACGCCAAAGGGTTTTTCTCGCCTGGCAAACTTAGGCCACTGGCGATTGCCGTATGGGCGCCGCTGGTTGCGGCTGCAGCCCTTATCTTAATCGCGTATTTCGCCGCCGCGAAAAGCGATAATCCCGACACGAATTGGTTCGATCCGTTAGTTGTCTCCACCGCGCCCTATTTTATCGCTGGCGTCCTGACGACGATCTGGCTTCGTACGGCGGCGATCGCCAAACCGGTGGGCTGGACCGAAGCGATTATGGTGTTCGCCGGAATTGGCTGTCTGGCCTCACTTTTGGTGCCTTTTTGGGGGCACATCACGGTCATTACGATCTATTTCGCGCTCCTGTTCGTTGCCGACTACCATCACGCCAACCACACCGTTCACAGCGAACCTGTCCGGAATTGGTTTCGGCGCCTAGCCACTTCGACCGACGCATTGCTTTGGATTCCGGTTTTCCTCTTGCTATTGAGCTTACTTGCGGTCGAAAACTGGTTCCCGACCCTCGACGACCACCGTTTCGGCAGTCCCTTTTGGACCGGATTTGACTTCGCCGACCCGACGGCATTCGGCCTCGATCGGCGGGCGGTGCTCCACCTGTTCGCGGGTACCCAAGGCCTGGTCGCCGGATTGATGTTTCTCCTGCAGCTCGGCAAGGCACCGACCCTCCGTTGAAACAAACACGTCAACGCCGATCCTTCGCTTGACCCGCGTCCGGCCCGACCCTACCCTTCGGGCATGACCATGACCGCAGAACTCCCTGCCCCGATCACAGGCGCCCAAGCCTGGCGAGGCCCCGAAATGGCGGCTCGCCAGGACGAATGGCAACATCACTGGACGGCGGATCAAATCGACGAACTCAGCCATGCGGCGGAAGCACTCGAGGATTGCCCGATCCTAGAGATCACCAAGAAAGACTTTCCACTGCCCACGGTCGGCCCGTTCCTGGCCGAAATCGCGAAAGAGATTCTTTTTGGCCGTGGTTTCGTCATGTTGCGCGGACTTCCTATCGACGATTGGTCGATCGAAAAGACCGCTGCCGCCTATTGGGGGCTCGGCCTCCACCTTGGCCATCCGGTCTCGCAGAACCCTAAAGGTCATGTACTCGGTCATGTGAAGAATCTCGACCTGGACCCGGATGGTGACACCACGCGCGGTTATCAGACCTCCGATCTCCTGCCGTTCCATACGGATACGTGCGACGTGGTCGGCCTTTTCTGCATCAAGCCCGGCAAAGCGGGCGGTGAATCTCTCGTCGTCTCTTCCGCGGCGATCTTTAACGAAATGTCCAACCGGCGGCCCGACTTGGCGGCGGTGTTGATGCAACCGCTGCAGCGCTCCTTCTGGCGGGAAAACCCGGACAACGCAGACCATTTCGTCGACGTGCCGCTCTTCATGCCGGGCGACGAGCGGTTGATTTCGCACTACGTACGCGCCGGAATCCACAAAGCGCAGGAACTCCCCGGCGTCCGGCCTTTCACAGAAGAGCAGATCGAAGCGATTGCCCTATTCGATTCCATCGCCGACGATCCGGACTTTCATCTGGACATGCACTTCCAGCCCGGCGACATGCAATTTCTCAGCAACTATTCCACATTGCATAGCCGTCGCGCCTTCGAAGATTTCGAAGATTTTTCCGAACGCCGCCACCTGCTTCGTCTTTGGCTCGCCTGTCCCGACGGACCGCCGCTGCCGCACTGGTTGGTGGACGCCTATGACGACGGCAATGCCTATGGCCGCCCCAATGCCTACAACCATCCAAGCATTCCGCTGACCGCACCGCTGGAAGCGGAGTAGCCCGACGCAAACGCAAAGGTTTTGGCGCGGTGAGTAA
>DLVK01000222.1:0-2584 GCA_003444235.1 Rhodospirillaceae bacterium | reverse complement strand
ATGCCGCTCAGACTGTCCATGTTCCATTTTTCGGGCAGAATGAGGTGCTGGAAGCGCTCGTTATATTCGCTGACATTCTGGCTCAACGTCGACCGCGCGCTTTGGGTGCTGCGTACCAAGATCGCGATCAATACCGAAATTCCGATGCCTGAGGCGATACGCTGTGCGGTCGAGAGAATGGAGGTGCCGTCGGGCCGCATCGATGATTCAAGCGTCGAAAACGTAATCGCAAGAATCGGTGTTTTAACGAAACCGAGCCCAAAACCCTGCAAGAAGACCGCCACGGTAATCGGCAACGTGGTCGCATTCGGGGCAAGTTGCGAGAGCGACCAAGTCGAAAACGCAATGCCTAGCATGCCGAGAAGAATCAAAAATTTTGGATTATACCGCAGCACCAGAAAGCCCGCGATGAAGGATGCACACATGGATCCCATGCCTCGGAAGGCGATGATCAATCCCGCATCGCTCGCCGGCAGCCCCAACTGGTCCTGCAGGATTGGCGGCAACAAACCCACATAGCCGTAGATCATGAACTGGGTAAATACGACCAGAATCATGCCGATCATGAATTCCCGGTTCTTAAACACGCGCAAATTCAAATAGGGTTGCCGTGCGGTAACCGCATGGAAAATGAAGACGTATGTGAACCCAGTAGCGATAAATGTGTAGACAATGATTAGGTTCGAATTGAACCAATCTAGTTTGCCGCCTTGGGACAGCAAAAGTTGTGTCGCGCAAAGAGCAACGCTCAGAACGACAAAACCGAAGAAATCGAAGGGCTTGGGATCATTATTTTCGTCTTTCGGTAAAAGACGCATAATTAAAAACAAACCAATCAGACCGATCGGAATATTGATGAGATAAATCATTCTCCAGTCGAAGAGTTCGGTCAGCAATCCACCGACAATGGGACCGATCACAATGGAGCTGTTGCGACCCATCTGGAGCCAGCCAAACGCGATCCCGTGCCGACTCCTGGGGAAGGCGGCGAGAATAATTTGGATGGTGAGCGGATTGAACCCGGCGCCAAACGCACCCTGGAAAAAGCGAAAAAACACCACCTCGTAAAGCGTCGCCGATTGTGACACGAGGAAGGACATGCTGATGAAACCTGCCGTAACTGCAATAAACAGGTTCTTGCAGCCGATTTTACGGCTAAGCCACGCATAGAACGGCGTGAACATCGCAGATGCCACGAGATACGCCGTAAGCACCCAGGAAATTTCCACCAGCGTGACCGAAAAGGTTCCCATCATTCGGGGAATCGCAACGCCTGTCGCAAAGGTATCCATGCCCTGCATCGAGCCCGCGGGCAAAATGGCAAGCGCTACAAGAATCCGTTGCCGGGGCGGAAGCCCCTCTTCTTCGTCTTTTTGACTTTCTTCGGTGGCGGCGGTCATGCGCTCCGTCGTGACGCTGTTTAGGGAAGCAGCGCCGCTATTCTAGCGCAATGACCCCTCTTTCGGCGAGCGCACGAAGATCAACAGGGGCAACATGGCAAGTGTCAGGAAGGTCATAATTTGGAAGTCGGTAATATAGGCGATGAATTCCGCATGCTTTTCGATCATCCGATCGAAGGCCATCATTCCACTCAAGCTGTCGAGGTCCCAGCTGCCGGGTAATTGTTCGATACGCTCGCTGTTGACGCTCTCGACGAGACTGGTGCGCGCGTTCTGAGTGCTGCGGACCAAAAGCGCGATCAATACCGAAACACCGACCGAAGACGCTAGCCGCTGCGTTGTCGCCATGACGCTGGCCCCGTCCGGCCGGAGCGATGTTTCCAGCGTCGAAAACGCGAGAGTCATGATCGGTGTTTTAATAAATCCGAGCCCGAAACCTTGCAGGAAGACCGCGAGGATGATCGGTGCCGTGGTCTGTATCGGCGCCAACTCCGCGAGCATCCAAGTCGCGATCGCGACAACCGTCATGCCGGCGATGATCAAATTCCGAGGCGAAAATTTAAAAATCATGATCCCCGCCAGCATCGCCGCGCACATGGTGCCGACGCCCCGATTGGCAATGATCATGCCCGCATCGATCACCGGAAAACCGAGCTGACTTTGGAGAATTGGCGGCAATAGCCCGACATAACCGTAGGTCATGAAATGGGCGAAAAACATCAACGCTATGCCGATGGCAAATTCCTTATTCTTGAATACCAACGGATTGAGATACGGATGCAGAGCGGTCAAGGCGTGGACCAAAAAAACCCAAAAAAAGGCGATCCCAAGAAAAGTACAAATGACGATCATGTCGGAATCGAACCAGTCGAGCTTTTCGCCCTGGTTGAGAAGAATTTGTATGGCCACGATTGCGGCGCTCAACGCCGTGAAGCCGAAGAAATCGAAGGCCTTTGGCTCCTGCGGCTCATCTTTCGGCAGAATTCGCGGAATCAGTATCAGCGCGAGGATCGCCAGTGGCACATTCATCAAATAGACCATTCGCCAATCGAAGAATTCGGTCAGAATGCCGCCTACTAGAGGGCCGATAACGACCGCGCTGTTGCGCCCCATTTGCAACCATCCGAAAGCGATGCCGTGATGACTTTTGGGAAACGTCGCCAGCACCACCTGCGTTGTGAGGG
>DLVK01000497.1:0-3511 GCA_003444235.1 Rhodospirillaceae bacterium | reverse complement strand
CTGTATTGATGGCGGCGATCCCGAGTACATGGATCATGGCTTCAACACGGGCATCATCCCCAACATGACACGCTTTAAAGATGAGGGTTTTTACGCCGTTGCCCAAGGATCCATGCCAAGCTTCACGTGTCCCAACAACATGTCAATCGTCACCGGTACGGAACCTGAAGTTCATGGTATTTCTGGAAACTTTTATCTCGATCGCTCGACCGGTCAACCGGTCGTGATGACCGGACCGGAGTTGCTGCGTTCGCGCTCGGTCATGTCCGAGTTTTCGCGCCACGGTGCAAAGGTCGCCTCGATCGCGTCTAAGGATAAGCTGCGCAAGCAGTTACAAAAGGACATGGACCTCACTGGCGGTTCGGTGAGTTTCTCTGTCCAGTTCGCCGACCAGGCCAATATGGAAGAGAATGGCATCGAAAATGTTCTCGACTACGTCGGCCAGCCGCAGCCGGACATGTATTCGGCCGAATTGTCGTTATTTGTCCTGGATGCCGGCATCAAGCTTCTTGAAGAGCGGCGCCCGGACATTCTTTACCTATCGCTCACCGATTTTATCCAACACACCAGCGCACCTGGCGATCCCATCGCCGATCAGTTTTACCGCGACATGGACGCAAGGTTCGGACGCCTCCAGGAACTGGGGGCAGTCGTCGCGCTAATCGCCGATCACGGCATGAGCGACAAGGCCGACGCTAACGGCGAGCCCAACGTGGTCTGGCTACAAGACATTATCGAAGGCGTACTTGGCGAAGGTTCATGCACCGTGATCTGCCCAATCACCGACGCCTTTGTCGGCCATCATGGTGCGCTCGGCGGTTTCGTGCGCGTCTGGTGCCATGGAGAGACCACCGGCGCCCAGGTCATCGAGATCATTAAAGACGTTCCCGGCATCGGCAAAGTCTGGACTGCAGAGGGCGTAGCCAGGGAACTTGAGCTGCCGCTCGATCGTGAAGGCGACGTTGCCGTCATGGGCGACGCGGTGACGGTCATTGGAGCGCGCGCTGTCGACCACGACTTGACGGCGCTGAAGGGCACGCGACTGCGCACCCACGGCAGCTTGACCGAGGCTGATGTACCGATTGTCATCAGTGAGCCACTAAACGCCGCTTATGCCGAACGCGCTGGCAAAGGTGGACTTAGAAGCCATGAGATATTCGATTTTGCCCTGAACGGTATCAACTAATGCAATAGAGAGCCAGGCGATGACTAAAACCGGACGCGCGGTCGTCTACGATGCACCCAACACGCCTTTTGTGATCCGGGAATACCCGGTTCGTGACGTTAAGCCGGACGAAGCCTTGGTACGGATCACCATGTCAACGATATGCCGTTCTGATATTCATTCATACAAAGGGCACCGCCCCAATCCCTGTCCTGGTATCCTTGGTCACGAAATAATTGGTGTAATTCAACAGCTCGGCACTGATATTACCCAGGACATGCGGGGCGACCCACTCGCAGTCGGCGACAGAGTCACCTGGACGGAGTATTTCCACCACGGACAATCGGCGTACCGAGACATCCACGACATGCCGCAAAAGTCGCCAGGCGTTCGTAAATATGGCCATGACCTGGTCGAAGATGACCCCCACTTCCTGGGTGGTTTTGCCGAGTACTGTTATATCCTGCCGGGAACCGGCATATTAAAACTGCCCGATGCCATCACCGATGAAGAGGCCACACCGTTAAACTGTGGTGTCGCGACCATGATTTCGGTCACCGAGGCCGCCGACATCCGAATGGGAGATACGGTGGTGGTCCACGGATTAGGGCTACTCGGCCTCTACGGATGCGCCATCGCCAAAGCGCGGGGGGCCAGGCGGGTCATCGGCCTTGATACCGTTTCCGACCGCTTAGCCATCGCGAAGAAATTCGGCGCCGATGTCACCTTCGATGTCGGCAACATGAGTGACAGCGAGCTAGTTGCCAACGTTCGTGCCCAATGTCCGCCGGACGGCGCTGACGTCGGTATCGAGGTCTGTGGCTATGCGGGCGTCGTGCCTCTGGGGCTTAGCATGCTGCGAGTCGGCGGGCGATTTGTGATCGGCGGTCTGGTCAACCCAGGATCGAACTTCGAAATAGATGGCAATGATGTACTTCGGAAATGGATCACCCTTAAGGGCGTTCACAATTATCATCCGCGCCACTTAATCCAGGCATTGGACTTCGTCATGAGCAATCGCGAACGGTTTCCCTTTGGTGACATCGTGGATTCGAAATTCTCACTTGAACAACTCGACGAAGCTTTTGCTAAGGCCGCCGAGCGGTCCGTCCTGCGCGCCGCCATTGTTCCCTGATTGCGAGAGGAGACATAAAGATGACCGACAGCAATTCGCCCGATCTCGGTTTCTCGCCGAAAGGGCTGTTCATTGGAGGCGGCTGGGAAGAAGCCGCCGACGGTCGGACCTTCAAAAGCATCAACCCGGCAAATGGTGAGCATTTGGGCGACGTTCCGTTGGCCAGTGAAGCCGACGTGGATCGGGCCGTGGCAGCAGCGAAACGGGCTTTCGCGGACTGGGGTGGCCTGCCCATCAAGGAGCGCGCGCAAGCGCTAAATGCGTATGCCGACAAACTTGTCGAACACAAGGACGAGCTGGCGTTGATGGACAGTGTCGATTCGGGGAACGCGCTTTCCGGTATGAAGGGTGATGTGGATTGGACGGCGACAACGCTCAGATTTTTCGCCGGATTGCTGACTGAGATTAAGGGCGAAACTTCGTCACAGGCCGCCGGGCACCTCAATCTGACACACCGCCAGCCGTATGGCGTAGTCGCCAAAATCAACGCCTTTAACCATCCGTTCCGGTTCTGTGTCGAGAAAGCGGCTTCGGCACTGGCGGCGGGCAATACGGTGGTTGCCAAAGCATCCGAACAGGCACCACTCTCGAGCCTGCGGCTTGGTGAGCTTGCTGATGGAATTTTTCCGCCCGGCGTCTTCAACATCGTCACCGGCGACGCCGCCACCGGCTCGGCCATGGTCCGGCATCCCGATGTCATGCGTATCGGTTTCGTTGGCTCGGTGGAGACCGGCCGCATCATTGCTCGGGAGGCAGCCGACGGATTAAAGCATGTAACTTTGGAACTGGGCGGTAAGAACCCGATCATCATCTTTCCCGATGCCGATCCGGTCGAGGCAGCAACGGCGGCGATCAAGGGCATGAACATGAACCGTCAAGGCCAATCGTGCTCGTCCACCTCTAGGGTCTTAGTTCATGCCGATCTTCATGATGCGGTAACGGCTGAATTAATCCGTCAGGCCGAGGCCCTACCCATTGGAATGCCGTGGCAGGATGGAAAAGAAGTTGGACCGGTGGTTTCCGAACGTCAATTTGATCGTGTCATGGAGTTTATCGCGTCTGCCAAAGAAGATGGGGCGCAATTGCTGACCGGCGGCGGTCGGCCCGCTGATCCGACCTTGGCTAATGGGCACTTCATTGAACCGACGGTATTTGACGCGGTCACCCCTGATATGCGGATTGGTCACCAGGAGATCTTCGGGCCGGTGATG
>DLVK01000235.1:2859-3963 GCA_003444235.1 Rhodospirillaceae bacterium | reverse complement strand
ATCGAAATGTTCGACATCTCGAGCCCCGAGGAACCCAAAAGTATAGGTTTCTTCGACACCTCAGGGCCAATGTCGAAAGGCGTGCATCAGGTTTGGTATGTGGATGGCGAGTACATTCATTGCGCAGGCGCCGACGCTAATTTCAATGCCCACTTGCCGGAAAAAGACTATCAGTTTTATCAGATCATCGACGCCAAAGATCCGACCGACATGAAAGAAGTGGGCCGTTGGTGGATGCCAGGCCAATGCGAAAGCGACGATGAACCGCCATGTACGCGCGAGCCGAAATACAATGCCGGCTGGCGCCCGCACAACACCAATGTGTATCCGGAGCGGCCCGACCGTGCCTACATTGCCTATATCGATGGCGGCGCGGTGACGCTGGATATTTCGGATATGGCGAACCCGAAAATGATTGCCAACTGGAATCCCTCGCCCCCATTTCCGGGTTTCGTCCACACGGTGATGCCGCTGTTCGAGCGCGAGCTTCTGGTCGTTAGCCATGAATGCAACAAACTTGGCGGCGAGGACTGGCCGAAGGTCACCTGGGTCTTGGACAACCGCCACGAACCAAACCCGACACCGCTCGCCATTCTGCCCCTGCCGCCGTTTGAAGAATTTGGCGGCCGTCCGGGCCGATTCGGCGCGCACAATTTGCATGAGAACCGACCGGGTCCCTCGTTCCGCTCGGAAACTTTGGTGATAGGCAACTACTTCAACGCCGGGGTACGGGTGCATGATATTTCGGATCCCTTCCGGCCCGAGGAGGTTGCTTATTACGTGCCCGAAGATCCCGAGAATTCGCGTGTCGGCGAAATTCAGATCAACGATGTTTATGTGGACGAGAACCAAATCGTTTATGCGATGGATCGTTTCGGTGGCGGTCTCTACATCATCGAAATGGACGTCTAAAACGATAAATCCGTCAATCGGAGAAAAAAATGAGCCAGGCTCAATCGAAAAATATGCGCCTGATCGCCCAGCATACGCTCGACGGATTCGGCAATATGGGCGAGGGCATGGGTTTGCAGTTGGCCAAGGACGGTCGGCGCATTATGTGGCTCGCCCATGAAAGTCCGCCAAAGAATTTCTCCGGGGGCGATG
>DLVK01000235.1:587-2566 GCA_003444235.1 Rhodospirillaceae bacterium | reverse complement strand
CCGCCAAAGAATTTCTCCGGGGTCGATGTAAGCGATATCAAGAATCCGAAATTGATCGTGCAGACCGAGCTTCCGCATCAGAATGTACGCTCCAACTCGCTCGATGTTTGCGGCGACCTTATGGCGGTTGCGTATCAGACAAATGCGTTGGGGTTGGAGCCTGCAGGCGTCGACATATTCGATATCAGTGACCCTGAGAATCCCAAATCGATCGGATTTTTCGATTGTTCTGGGCCGCAGTCCCGCGGCGTGCATTGCGTCTGGTTTGTCGATGGCGAATATATTCATTGCGCCGGCGCCGACAGCGAGTTCAACGCTCGCGAGCCCGAAAAAGATTACCAGATTTATCAAATCATCGATGCGCGTGACCCGACTAACCCGACGGAAGCGGGTCGCTGGTGGATGCCGGGCCAGCTCGAGGGTGATGTGGAGCCACCATTAACCCGCCACCCGGAATTCGACGAAGGATTTCGGCCGCACAACACCAATGTTTATCCCGAACGCCCGGACCGGGCTTATGTCGCCTATATCGACGGGGGCATGGTGACGCTCGATATATCCGACATGGCCAATCCAAAGGTCGTTGCGCATTGGAATCACAGCCCGCCTTTTACTGGGTTCACCCACACGGTACTGCCGCTATTCAGTCGCGACCATTTAATCGTCGCCGCCGAAGCGACCTATGCCGGTGCTGCCGATTGGCCGCGCATTACCTTTGTCGTCGATAATCGAGTGGAGACCAATCCGGTTCCGATTTCCACCTTACCGATGCCGTCGCTCGACGAGTTCGGCGGCCGGCCGGGCCGGTTTGGTGCGCATAATTTGCACGAGAATCGGCCGGGGCCTGCATTCCACTCGGACACCATTATCATCGGCAACTATTTCAATGCCGGCGTGCGCGTGCATGATCTGACCGACCCGTTCCGGCCTCAGGAAGTAGCCTATTACGTGCCCGAAGCACCCGAGGGCTCTCGGGTTGGTGAGATCCAAATCAACGATGTCTATGTGGACGAAAATCAGATTGTCTACGCGATGGATCGATTTTCCGGTGGGCTCTATATCTTAGAGATGGATGTTTGAGGCTTAGAACCGAACCCCGCCAACAGCCACATTCTCTGCAATAGCGGCCGGTTTGAAGGGGCTTTGCGGCAGAACCTCGCCTTTCCAAAAAAGCCCGAAGGTTTCGGGTAATAATGATTCCAAATACCTTGCGCCGTCTTTGGCGAGATCAGCGCTGGCGGCTTCGATGATAGTGACGCCGCTTTTTCGGAGCACCTGTAACTCGGCGCGACGGGATTTGGTCGGCGTTTGAAACCCGGTGAGATCAATCGCTATAAGCTCGCGTCCGGTCCAAAAAGCGCAATCCGTCGCGACAAAAGTACCGCCTTCGACGGGAATTTGCGCGCGCGGGAGCGGGCGGAGCGCGGAGAACGCCCAATCCCGGTAATGATAGAGCCCGTCATAATCCGCCAATGTTTTGGTCAGCGCATCCCGGTTTTCTGCGAGCGCTGAATTGATGAAGCCGAAATAGGAATCGATAAAGCCATGCTGCGATTTGGTCCAAAGATCGCAGAGCGCGTGCAAATGATCTTGAATCAGCTGTAGCCGAGTATCGGTGTCGCTCGCGGTGCCGAGACCGGGGGTCGCGCGGAAATCATAGGGGCCGTGATGGAGGCGGAGAGGCGGCGTATTGGAAGTATCGATGGTGATGATGTTGGTTGAGTTCGCGTCGCCCTCGGCGCGGCGCTGCTCTGCCACCGCTGTTGCCTTTTCGGGATTAGAGGTGCCGAAGGGAATGATCAGCGGTTTCCCGTGTTTGCCCGCCATATCGGATATCAGGCGACTGCGCCTTCGCCCTTGATGGCGGTATTGACTGCAGGCATGACGTCGGTCGCCAACAATTCCATCGAGCGTTTTCCGAGCGTCTTGTCCTTCCAGTCCATCGCCGCATAGAGCAACGTGCCGAAATCACCGACCGT
>DLVK01000235.1:0-282 GCA_003444235.1 Rhodospirillaceae bacterium | reverse complement strand
TATGCCGAAATCACCGACCGTTTCGCGGAACTGCAGCAGCTCGTCAGTGACCTTATCCGGCGTGCCGTAGATAACCAATTGCTCGACGATATCCTCGACGTTTAGGTCTTCGTCGGCCTGGTTGCGGTCTACCTTGAATAGCTCTGCGCGGCCTACCGCCTTCAGCTTGGTGAACAGCGAATAGAAATATTGGTAGTAGGGCCCGTTCGGGTCGGTGGCATAGCGCTTGGCGGTCGCCATGTCGTCGGCGACGCAGATGCATTTCGCGACCCGCCAATTTTT
>DLVK01000494.1:0-3601 GCA_003444235.1 Rhodospirillaceae bacterium | reverse complement strand
TTTAGTCCTTGAACTTCATGATGTCTGCAATTTCGTCGTCGCCATAGCCAAGCTCGGTGAGAATTTCGGAAGTGTGTTCTCCCAAGCCCGGGGGCAGGCGGCGGATGCCGGTCGAGGCACCGGAAAAGGTCGCCGGATTGGCCATCATTTTCACCGTGCCTTCGCTCGGGTGATCAAAAGCGTCGAAAAATCCGCTTTCATTGAAGTAGGGGTCTTTAAATACGCCTTCCAAGGTTCTGAAAGGCCCGGCGGGCACGTCGTTATCTTCGAACAATTGTAGCCATTCGTCTGCCGTCTTACCGCCGAGGCTATTTTCCACGATCGAATAGAGTTCGTGGATATTTGCCGAGCGCGACTGACGGGAATCGAATTTCGGATCGCCGATCAGGTCTTCCCGGTCGATCAAACCGAATAAGCGCCCCCACTGGGCGTCGGTAGCCGCATGAATGGTGACGTAGCCAACCTTGCAAGCATAAGGCCGGCGGAAGGAAGTGAGAATTTGTGCATGGCCTTCCATGCCATTCTCGGGCTCGTCGAACACGCCGTGACAGAGATGTTCAGGAATGCCGTACCAGACCATGGTTTCCAGCATCGGGACATGAATTTCCTGTCCCTTGCCGGATTTTTCACGCTGGTAGAGCGCCATGCCGATGGCTGCGGCCAAGGTTAATCCGGTAGTTTTGTCCCCGATCGCCGAGGGCAGATAACCCGGTTTGCCGCTGTAGCGCTCGACTAGATGGGCAAGCCCGCTACCCGATTGAGCGGTATCGTCGAAGGCGGCGAGATGTCCGTTCGGTCCGTCTTTGTGATACCCACACGAAGAGGCATGGATCAGCCTTGGAAAACGGTCTTTTAGAGAGTCGTAGTCGATGCCGAGACGTTTTGCCGCCGGCGGGCGCATATTGTAGAGCAGCACGTCCGCGCTCTCGAGGAGCTTCATCAAGGCATCGAAAGCTTGCGGACGCTTCAGGTTTAACGAGATGCTTCGCTTGTTGCGATTAAAGACCATGAAATAGGCGGCCATGTTCGCATTCTTGCGGATACCGGTATTGCGACTGGCATCGCCGGTTTCGGTTTCGACCTTGATGACGTCTGCGCCCATATCGCCAAGGAATTGCCCGGCAAAGGGACCAAGTATGAAGGTGGTTATGTCGACGACGCGGACGCCTTCCAATGCACCCGGTTGGCTAATGTCTTTTTGTTTGTAAGGCATGGTCAGATCACTCCGTTTTGGCGCAGGCGTCCGATCTCCTCGGGCCCGTATCCGAATTCACTTAAAACTTCATCCGTATGTTCGCTGAGCAGCGGTGGTGGACGTTGAGGTGCGGTTTTCTCTCCGTTGTGTGCGAAAGGAACGCCGACAAGCCTGAGTTCGCCATGAGGGTGGTCTGTCGTGACGATCAAGTCGTTCGCGGCAACTTGGGGATGGGTCATGGATTGTTCGAGATTATTGATCGGCGCGATAACGACACCTTCGGCTTCGAACCGTTCGATCCAGTGTGCCGAGGATTCGGTACAAAATGTTTCGTTCAGAATCGCATCCAGCTCCGCTTTGTGTTTGAGACGATCGGGCAAATCGGCAAAGCGTTTTTCTTCGGGCAAATCTTCGCGGCCCAGTGCCCGGCAAAACCGAAGCCATGCATCCTGACTGAGCGCGCCGGCGGATACGTAACCGTCACTCGTCTGATAGGCGCCATAGGGGGCGAGATGGCTGAGACCTCCGCCAGCCCGTTTTGGCTGATGCCCGGTGTTGAGAAAGACAGCGGCATGGGAACCCATTACCGAGAGGGCAGTCTGTAGAAGCGAAACCGTAACCCGGCGTCCTTCGCCGGTGGTTTCACGGGCCCACAATGCAGTCATAATCGCGCTATAGGCGGTAAAGCCGGTACTCATATCGATTACCGAGGCGCCGGTGCGGACCGGTCCGCCATCCGCCTCGCCGGTGATCATCATATGTCCGGAAAACGCCTGTAACGTGCCGTCGTAGCCGGGCTTGCTGCGGAGATCGCCTTTGTCGCCGAATGCCGACAGGGAGCAATAAACCAGCCGATCGTTGACCTGTTTCAGGTTTGGATAATCGAGCCCGAATTTTTCGATTGTTCCCGGCGGGAAGCTTTCGACCAGGACATCGGCCCAAGCGGCAAGTTTTCGAATGATTTCTTGGCCGTCTTCGCTCTTAAGGTCGACGGTGATGCCCCGCTTGTTTCGATTGACGTTCATGAAATCGATGCTCTCGCCGTGCCAGAGATCGCCCCAGCGCCGGTTCTCGTCGCCGCTGACCGGCCGTTCGACCTTTATCACTTCGGCGCCTTGCTCGCCCATCAAAGCACAGCAATAGGGGCCGGCGAGGACGCGGCTCAAATCCAGAATTTTAAGGCCTTTGAGCGGCAGGACGACGTCGGGCGTATCGCTCATGAGTTTTTATTCGCCTTTCCAGTCGGGGTCGCGCTTCTCGAGAAACGCGCCGATACCTTCCTTGGCGTCGTCGAGCCCGGCAACGATGGCGACCACATCGCCGACCATCCGGATGGATTTCTCGAATTCCATATCCTGACCACGATAGAAGGCTTCCTTGCCGAGCTTCATCACCGCGCGGGATTTATGGGCAAACCGTTCGACCCAGGCTTCGGTCTCGTCGGCAAGGTCGGCATCGGGCACCACTTTGTTGAAAATCATCAAGCGTTCGGCCTCGCGCGCGTCGATCGGTTGGCCGGAAAAGCAGATTTCGAAGGCTTTCAGACGTCCGACGATGCGCGGCAGGTGCATAAGGTGATAGGCGGGCAGGATGGCGCGGTCGATCGCGGGCAGGCCGATCGAAGCACTCTCGGCGGCGAGGATCATGTCGCACATGAACGCGATGGTGCAGCCGGCTTCCCGGGCAGGGCCGTTGAGGACCGCAAGCGTCGGTTTGTCGAGGCTGCGGTGGGTTTTGTGGAATCCCCAATAGAAACTTTCGAAATGGGCGCGTGTCTCTACCGGCGTGCGCTTGTGGTGGACGCGAAGGTCGATGCCGGAACAGAAGGCGGGTGGGGCACCAGTGACTATGATCATGCCCGCTTCGTCGTCGTCATTGCCGCGCAATAGCGCGTCTTTGAACTCAACTTCCATATCGTGATTTATGGCGTTCCGCACTTCAGGTCGGTTGAGCGTGATACGGGCGGCGCTGTCCTTCACTTCGTAGAGAAGTGTTTTGTATTCGGCCATCTTCGGGCCTCCTCCCTTGATTGGTCGGCGCGAAGATAGCAACGGGATTTGGCAATGCCAACGGGGCGCCAGGGAGGGCCTGTCCTTCGACGCAAAAATGGGTAGAGTGCTGCCAAGCAAAAAGGAGCCCGATATGCCGCTGGATATAGCGCCGATTGCACCGGACTTTTGTGCCGAGGTCGGCGGCATCGACATTGCCAAACCTCTCGACGAGACCGACGTACGCGCGCTGCAGGCCGCGTTCGATGCCTATTCGGTTTTGATCTTTAAAGATCAGCCCATGGATGACGATACCCAGGTGTCTTTCAGCAATTACTTTGGCCGACCCGAAGTCGGCAAAGGCGGGAATCCTGCGGCGGGAACGCCGTTTGCGCGGCAATCGAACCTCGACATTGAG
>DLVK01000140.1:0-7611 GCA_003444235.1 Rhodospirillaceae bacterium | reverse complement strand
TAATGAAATGGATGATTTTTCCGCCAAGCCGGGCGTTCCCAATGCGTTCGGGTTGGTCGGGGGAAAGGCTAACGCAATTGTGCCTATGAAACGCCCGTTGAGTTCGATGACGCCGCTTATCCTTTTCAAGGATGGCAAACCGTGGCTTGCGACCGGTGGTCCTGGCGGCAGTCGCATCATTACCAACATGCTGCATCTTGTTATCAATGTGGTCGATCATGGCATGAATATCGCCGAAGCCACGGCAGCACCGCGTCTGCACCATCAATGGCTGCCGGATTTAGTGCGTATCGAACGCGGTATCGGCGTCGATACCCGGCGATTGCTCGAACAACGCGGTCATCGCCTCAAAGTAAGCCGGGCAATGGGAAGTACCCAATCTATCATGCGGCGTGAAGACGGATTTTATGGCGCCGCGGACCCGCGGCGGCCCGGGGCATTCGCTGCGGGTTATTAAGTCCTTGCTTTACAACATCAGAGGTTGCCGACATTTTGACGATATGACCAAAGATGGCGACAACTCCATTTTGTTTGACACAATTGCGCTGGCCGAGGACGGGTGGGCGGTTGATATTCTCGATCAGACCCGGCTGCCCCATGAGCATGTGATGACGCGTCTCGAAACCGCCGATGCTGCCGGTGAAGCGATTTCAGCGATGCGGGTGCGGGGCGCGCCGCTCATTGGCGCGACTGCCGCCTACGGCATGGCGCTTGCGATGAACGAGGATCCGGGCAACGACAATCTTGCCAATGCTGCTGAGATGCTGTGTGGCACACGGCCGACAGCGGTCAACCTTGCTTGGGCGGTCGATGAGATGCGGCGTGTTTTGCAGCCCTTGGGTGCCGAGATACGGCGGGAAGCTGCCTACAAGCGGGCGGCTGAAATTGCAGAAGAAGACATCGCCATCAATCGCGGTATCGGTGAAAGTGGTTTGCCTTTGATCGAGGCGCTCGCCGAGGCGAAAGCCGGTGCCGGGCCCGTCAATCTATTGACCCACTGTAATGCCGGCGCGCTCGCGACGGTCGGATGGGGGACGGCGACCTCGCCGATCTATATGGCGCATCAGCAAGGCATAGACCTTCACGTATGGGTCGATGAAACCCGACCGAGAAACCAAGGGGCTAGCCTGACCGCTTGGGAATTGGGCCGCCACGGCGTGCCCCATACGGTTATTGCGGACAATACCGGCGGACATTTGATGCAACGTGGTGAGGTCGACATCTGCATTACCGGCACCGACCGAACGGCGGCCAATGGTGATGTTGCAAACAAGATCGGTACGTATTTGAAGGCATTGGCGGCACATGACAATGAGGTTCCGTTTTATGTGGCTCTGCCGTCGCCAACCATCGATTGGCAGATCGGAGACGGAGTCAAAGAAATTCCGATTGAAGAACGTGCATCGGAAGAAGTAGCGTGGATAAGCGGACGCACTCCGTCGGGGACGGTGGAAAGCGTATGCTTGGTGCCCGCGGAAACGGAGGTCGCTAATTATGCGTTTGACGTGACGCCGGCAAAATTGATAACCGGATTAATCACCGAGCGCGGTATCGCAAAAGCGAGCCGAGCCGGTTTGGCGGAATTGTTCCCGGAGTTTGAAAATAGATGAAATTCTTGCGATTTAAGTTTTGGGCGCCAGTGTTTTGCGCATTGTTCGTCCTAACCCTTCAACCCAGTACAGGACGGACGGCGAATTTGGAAAACTTGATTTACTTGGATTTAAAGGATGGGCGCGTGGTCATCGAGCTTTGGCCGGATTTGGCGCCGAAGCATGTGGAACGAATCAAAACACTGGCACGGCAAAAATTTTATGACGGTGTGGTCTTTCATCGTGTCATCGAGGGGTTCATGGCTCAAACCGGCGATCCGACGGGTACGGGACGCGGAGGCTCGGAATTGCCCGATTTGCCGGCGGAGTTCAACAGTTCATTCCACGTCGAAGGCACGCTCTCAATGGCGCGTTCCGGCGATCCAGACAGTGCCAACAGCCAATTTTTCATTTGCTTTGCCCCGGCTCCCTTTCTTGATGGCCAATACACCGCATGGGGTAAGGTGATCGAGGGTATGGAGTTCGTTCACAACATTAAGAAAGGCGATGGAAATCGCAACGGCTCGGTCGATAACCCAGACAAGATTATAAAAATGCGGGTAGCTGCCGATGTCGAGAAGAAGGCCAAATAATTGAATTAATTATGTAATTCATAGGCCTTGCGGCGAGTCGCCTGACAGCGAGGTTTGTGTTACGATTTCGGTTGGATTTCGGACCTTAAGGAACAAATCCGAGCAGGGTAAATTTTATGGACGATATTGCAGCAGCGTCGGCACTAGCGGGCCGTCTTCAGGCGAGTATCTTTACGCTACGCCTGCAGCTTCAGCAGGAAGCGACGACCGCGACCATTGTTGAGGAGGCGGTTCAGTCGGCCGCGGAATCGGCGGCGGTGGGGCCTGACGGCGGGAGCAAACTTGTCGATATTCTCGTCTAACCCGAGATTTATCCATTTACCGACAATGTGAATAAAGGCGCTTGCCATTGCTGGCGTGGCTGTACTAAGAGGCAAACGCGCGAAAGAACGAATCTCACCGCATGTCGAAAGCTTCATTGAAAAAATACCTGCTGTTTTTCTTGAAGGCCGCAGTTACCGCCTTTTTGATTTGGCTGGTACTGCGGAAGGTAGAGCTTTCCGATCTCAAGCGCCATTTTGCTGCGATCGGCGGAGATACGATCGTCTTCGCACTAATATTGCTGGGCATCCAAACACTGCTTGCCGGCATCCGCTGGCGTATCGTCATGCGCTTATTCGACCGGGTATTGGAATTGCCGGTAGTGGTGCGGATTTATTTCGAGGGTCTGTTTTTCAATCAAGCGCTACCATCGACGATCGGAGGTGACGGCGTTCGCATCTATCGGGTCTACAAACTAGGGCTACCGTTTGGTCCGGCATTTAATGGTGTGTTGCTCGATCGGGTTGCAGGGTTTATCAGCCTCATTCTTCTAGTGGTGGCGGCTCAACCCTTGTTGCATCAGCGGATAAATGACCCGCAGGCGTTGCTCGCCTTTGGCGTGATCACAGGGTTCGGTGTTTTTTCTATTACAGCCATACTCGCGCTGGCTTCGTTACCCGGAACCTTCGATCGCTGGCGTCCGGTGCGGGGATTGATGAAATTGTCTCTTGGCGCCAGGCAAATGCTCAGACAGCCTCGCATTGCCGCTCCCGTACTCGGCTATTCTCTGATCGGTCATTTATTGATGATATCTGCGATCTATCTGATCGCCATGGATATCGGCATCAAGGTTAGTCTCATCGATTGCGTAATTATCGTGCCGTCGGTGATGTTGGTCGCAACGATCCCGATTTCAATCGCCGGCTGGGGCTTGCGCGAAAGCGCCATGGTGACCGCATTCGGATTGCTTGGCGCGCCAACCGACGAAGTTGCTGCGCTTTCCGTTGCATTCGGTCTTTGTTTGATAGGTGTTGGTTTGCCGGGCGGTATATTGTGGTTCCTAAATCCCGATCACCGTGTCGCTGATGCAGCCGAGATAGCCGAAATGCAAGATAGTGATACCAGTTGAGGTAGATGTGGCCGACGCTCACCAGTCAGATCGAAAAACGGTAATTCGCGAAGCGGCGGATAAAATTGCGCCGGAGCGCGATAAATGGATCGCGCGCAACGCGTTCTATTACCAACAGGACCGCGACTATATGCGGTTTTTGGTGCCGGAGGGGTTGCGGATTCTCGATCTCGGCTGCGGTACGGGCGATCTTCTTGCCAGCTTAAAACCCGCCCGTGGCGTTGGTGTCGATTTCAGCGAACGCATGGTTGAGATTGCCAAAGAAAAATACCCTGAGCTCGATTTCATCAATGCCGATATCGAAGATCCCGGCTTTGTAAAAAAACTCGACGGCCCATACGACATCATCGTGCTTTCGGATACGGTGGGGCTGCTAGAGGATTGCGAGGCGAGTCTCGCCTTTCTGCATGAGGTCTCAACGCCCGATACTCGGCTGGTGGTTTCTTACTATTCGCCCTATTGGGAACCGATTTTAAGGATCGGCGACAAGCTCGGTCTCCGCATGCCCCAGCCGGAAGTGAATTACCTGTCGACTGCGGATATCGCGAATTTGCTCCACCTTGCGGACTTCGAGGCGATCAAGGTGGAATGGCGCCAATTGATCCCGAAGCGATTGCTGGGTTTAGGCGGACTAATAAATCGGTTTATCGGCACATTGCCGCTATTGCGCAGGCTTTGCCTTAAAACCTACGTGGTGGCACGTCCTATCCGCGATGCGGAGAAACCCGGTCTCTCTGCAAGTGTCGTCATTCCTTGCCGCAACGAGAAGGGCAATATCGAGCCTGCGATTCAACGCCTCGACCGTTTCGCCGAAGACATGGAGGTGATCTATGTGGAGGGTCACAGTTCGGACGGCACTCTCGATGAATGCGAACGTGTGCAGAAAGCCTATCCCGACTGGGATATTAAGGTCACCACCCAGGATGGCCGAGGCAAGGCAGATGCGGTCTGGAAAGGGTTCGATATGGCGCGTGGAGATGTTCTGATGATTCTCGATGCGGACCTGACAATGCCACCGGAACAATTGCCGAAATTCTATAATGCGATCGCAAGCGGTAAAGGCGAGTTCATAAACGGTTCGCGGCTCGTCTACCCGATGGAGCGGGGCGCTATGCGTTTCCTGAACCTGATCGCCAATCGCATGTTTGCTCATATTTTTTCTTTCCTGCTCAATCAGCGTTTCACCGATACCCTTTGTGGCACCAAGGTCTTGCGCAAATCCGACTATGACCGCATTAAGAAAAATCGTGCCTATTTTGGCGATTTCGATCCGTTCGGCGATTTCGACCTGATTTTTGGCGCCGCCAAGTTGAATATGAAGATCACCGAAATTCCAATTCGGTACGCGGATAGAACTTATGGAGAAACCCAAATCTCGCGTTTTCGCGACGGTTGGGAACTTATCAAGATGGTGGTTTTCGCCTGGCGTAAATTGAAGGCGTTCTGAGGTGGAGGCAGACCCGCGTCTCGCAGAACACCGCCGGGTCTGGGACAAAAAACCCACGCTCCGGAAAATCTATGGTGACTATTACCGTCGAATGGCGGAATTCCTTGGCGAAGGTGTTACCTTGGAAATCGGTTCCGGCTCGGGCCATATTCGCGATCATGTGGATCAAGTCTTTACGGCTGATATCCTGCCGGTGCCCTGGCTCGACCTTGCTGCGGATGCTCAAAAACTGCCATTCGCTAACGAATCTCTGGACAACATCGTCATGCTCGACGTGTTGCATCACATCGAACGGCCCATGGAATTTTTCTTCGAGGCCGCGCGAGTGCTGCGGCCAGGTGGACGGTTGGTAATGCTGGATCCGGCAATCACACCGGTAAGCCGTCTCGTTTACACCTATTTTCATCCGGAGCCGGTGGATATGGGGGCCGAGCCTCTGCTATCGGACCATCGTCAGTCTGGAGATGATCCGTTCGATTCGAACCAGGCAATACCCACTTTGTTGTTTGGCAATGCCGCAAGGTGTGCGGCGTTCGAGGCCTCTTTTCCGACGCTAAAACCCGTAACCAGTCAGGTTTTTGGATTTGCGACGTATCCGCTGTCAGGGGGCTTTCGCGATTGGTGTTTTGTGCCGACGGGAATAGTCGATCCGTTATTGGCGATAGAACGTTGGTGTGAACCAATTTTTGCCCGATTGATGGGCTTTCGCTTGTTGGTGGCGTTGGAGCGTGTCGCTTGACCGCAACGACTTAAGTCGTTAGCAGAGTGGAAAGCGCTTACGGAAAATCTGATGAAAAAAGCTTTGATCACCGGCATCACCGGTCAGGATGGGGCCTATCTCGCCGAATTCCTCTTGGAAAAAGGCTATGAGGTACACGGCATCATCCGCCGCGCCAGCATGTTCAACACGCAACGGATCGATCATCTTTATCGTGATCCGCACGATCCCGATGCACATCTTTTCCTACATCATGGCGATTTATCCGATGGCACTGGATTACGCCGAATTTTGGAAGCGGTACAGCCGGACGAGATTTATAACCTCGGGGCGCAAAGCCACGTGAAGGTGTCGTTCGAGCAACCTGAGTACACCGCTGACGTCGTGGCAACCGGTACGCTCAGACTATTCGATGCAGTCCGCGACCATTGTCAAAACAACAATCAGCAGGTGCGAATTTATCAGGCTGGTTCGTCCGAGATGTTTGGAGGCGCGCCCCCTCCGCAATCGGAATCGACAACCTTCGAGCCGCGGAGCCCGTATGCGATCAGCAAAGTGGCCGGTTTCTGGTTTGCGCGTAATTACCGCGAAGCCTACGACATGTTCATCGCCAATGGCATTTTGTTCAATCACGAAAGTCCGTTGCGCGGCGAAACTTTCGTTACGCGCAAAATTACGCGCGCTGTAGGCCGCATAAAGCTCGGATTGCAGGATAAGCTGTATCTCGGAAATCTCGATGCAAAACGCGATTGGGGTTTCGCGGGCGATTATGTCGAAGTGATGTGGAAAATGCTTCAGCATGACTCGCCGGACGATTTTGTCGTCGCTACGGGCGAAGCTCATTCGGTGCGCGAGTTTCTTGAAGCGGCATTCAGCTACGCGGGCATCGATTGGCAGAAGCATGTCGAGATCGATCAGCGCTATTTCCGTCCTACCGAAGTAGATCATTTGCTCGGCGACGCTTCAAAGGCAGCCGAAGTTCTGAACTGGAAACCTAAAGTGAATTTCGAGCAATTGGTGGCAATGATGGTTGATTACGATATGCAGCAGGCGGAGCGGGAGAAGATTCTCGTCGACGCCGGCCATACTGTCGATCAGGCTGGGGTAGCGAATGGCTGAGATCGACCGCGAGGCGCGTGTCTATGTGGCTGGTCATCTCGGTTTGGTCGGTGGTGCTATTGTTCGGTCGCTGAAGGCAGCCGGTTTCAAGAATCTAATATTGCGGCCTCGCTCGGAACTCGATCTGACCTGTCGAATCTCGGTCGACCGTTTTTTTCACGCGGAACGGCCAGACTATGTCTATCTTGCGGCGGCTCGGGTCGGTGGCATCTACGCCAATAACAGTTTTCCGGCCGATTTTTTGTATCAAAACCTAACGATCCAGAATCATGTCGTTGATGCGGCATACCATCATGGCGTCAAAAAGTTTGCCTTCCTAGGATCGTCCTGCATCTATCCTAAATTTGCTAAGCAACCGATTTCCGAAGATAGCTTGCTGACGGGCCAGTTGGAGTCGACCAATGAAGCCTATGCGGTCGCCAAAATCGCTGGCCTGAAACTCTGCGAGTTTTACAACAGGCAATATGGGTTCAATACGATTTCGATCATGCCGACGAATTTGTATGGGCCGGGGGACAATTTCGACCTCGAGACCAGCCACGTGGTGCCGGCGCTTATTCGCAAGGCTCATGAAGCCAAGATCTCCGGCGCGTCGAACTTTTCGGTCTGGGGCACAGGCGCGCCATTACGCGAGCTATTGCATGTGGATGACCTCGCAGATGCCTGCCTTTTTTTGATGGACCGGTATGATTCGCCAAAGCTGATCAATGTCGGCTGTGGTGAAGATATAAGTATCAGCGAGTTGGCCGAGACAG
>DLVK01000053.1:0-4264 GCA_003444235.1 Rhodospirillaceae bacterium | reverse complement strand
GCCGATCTCCGGCGTATCCTCGTAAAGATATTGCTGCAGCAGCTGGTATTTGGGCTCGCCGAATAGAAGCACCGCATCGCGGAATTGAGGCCGGTCGAATTCCTGATCGCGAAATACCAGCACGACATTTTCCGCCAATGCCATGTCGAGTTCGGCTTTGCTGTCATCGTCCAACGGTTCGGTCAAATCGAGGCCGATCACCTCGGCGCCGATATTTTCAGTCAGTCTGCGAACGTCAAGCGCCATGGGCGTCTCCCTATTCAGGCTTTATGCCTTTGAGAATGATCCGATGCATCAGGCGCTTCTCGGTGAGGTCGTAATTATGCTCGACCCGGTGCATCGCCTGGCGATTGTCCCAAATTATGACGTCGCCCTGGCGCCAGCTGTGAGCGTAGGTGAATTCGTCCTTGGTCGCATGCACCGTCAATTGCTCGAGCAGATCGGCGCTTTCGTCAGACCCCATTCCGATAAAGCGTTTGATGCGGAGTGGGTTGATGTAGATCGCCTTGGTGCCGGTGACGTCGTGGGTACGGATTACCGGATGGACCGTGTTGTTTGCACGTTCCTCTTCGTCGGAGAGGGTTTCGGCTTCCCGTTCTTCTTTGGACATGTAGTCACGGCTTTCGCGATAGGCATGGATCGCTTCCAGTCCATCGACCTGCGATTTCAAATCCGCCGGTAATGTGTCATAGGCAAGGCGCATATTCGAAAACCAGGTATCGCCGCCCTGTTTAGGCAGCTCGACGCCGTGGAGCATGGTTGCTTTCGGCGGTTCCGGTTGGAACGAATGATCCGTGTGCCAGGCCTGACCGAGCAGCTTGCGTTTGCCGGCATCCGTCTTCTCCTGGTTGGAGACATAGGAGACCATAGGACATTCGGGCACTTTGAATTGCGACAGGTGCTGGGTCATCGGCTCCCCTAGCTGGCGGGCGGCATCGTAGAACTGCTGCGCGCTCAGCTCCTGGTCGCGAAAGACCAGAATGACATTGTCGACGAAGGCGCGGTTAACGTCGGCTTTTTCCTCGTCATTCATTGCCTGGCGCAGATCGAGGCCCGTGACCTCGACGCCCAATTTGTCGGAAAGGGGAGTGATCTTGTGGCTCATCGGTCCGTCCCGTCCTAGTAGCTCGGTTCGCCGGCAACCATGATGCGGTGCATCAGCCGGGTTTGAGTTTGGTCGTAATCGAAGCTCGCCGCATGAAGCGTACAGCGATTGTCCCAAATGATCACGTCGCCGGGATGCCATTTATGGGCATATTGATATTTTTCCTGGGTCGCATGCTTCAGCAGGTCGTCCAGTAGATCGAATCCGTCTTCCTCTTCCAATCCTTCTACGCTCTCGGTCCGGATAGGATTGAGATAGATAGATTTCTCGCCGGTCGGCGGATGGGTGCGGCCGAGGGGGTGCCAAGCACCTTTGTCTATGTGTTTCTCGTGATCGCGCAATGTGGGCATTTTTCGCGGTGACCGGCTCGATAGATACACGTGATGTGCTTTGCGGTCGCCCGTCCGTTCCTTCAAATCCGCCGGCATTTCGCGGTACGCGGCACGGCAATTGGCGAACATCGTATCGCCGCCCGTGTCGGGCAATTCGAGCGCATGCAAGCTCGTGCCGCGCGGCGGTGTTTCCGCATGGGAATGATCCGTATGCCAACTGCCCCCGCGCATGACCTTATCCCCGGTAACGGGGTCGGTTTGCCGGTTCGATATGATTCCAACGTCGGGAACGTCCGGCACGGAGAATTCCTTGCCGGTCGCGAGTTGGGGCAGGATATCGCCGAACACGCGGGCCAAGATGACGAAATCCTGCGGGCTGAGGCTCTGTTGATCGCGAAAACAAAGCACGCCGTTTTGTCCCCAAACCTCGTTGATTTCCGCCGCGCTTTCCTCGTTAAGGTCGCGCTGCAGGTCAAATCCGATGATTTCGGCACCCAAAGTGTCGCCGAGTTTGCGGACGTCTAAGGCCATAGGATCCTTCTTTCCAGACCGGTACTTTAAATCTAAATCCGCACTTGTCCATGGGGCCGGCGGATGCTCGGGCGTGCGCCTCAGACCGGCTTTTCGCCTTCGATCATCATGCGATATAGAAACCGCTTTTCATCGTAATCGCCGTTTGCCTTATGGAGCGCGCTGCGATTATCCCAAACGACGATGTCGCCCGGCTTCCACTTATGCCGGTACTGGAATTTCTTTTGATCGATATGTGCGTAAATCTCGTCCAGGAGCGCGTCGCTTTCTTCGCGCGGGATGTCGAGAATGCATTCGGACCGTACCGTATTGACGTAAATCGATTTTCGTCCCGTGTCCGGATTGGTGCGGATCAATGGATGGGTCACGCCGCCGGGATAACGTTCCTTGTCATTTGCTGCGCGGATCGGCATCGGTCGCGGGCTGCGGCTGCTTTGATAGGCATGCACGGATAGTTTTCCGTCGAGAATCGTACGTTTTTCTTTCGGAAGGTCTTCGAATGCAGCGGCGGTCGAGGTGAATTGGGTGTCGCCCCCTTTCGACGGGATGTCGATACCGAGCAGCATCGTCGCCTTTGGGGGTGTTTCCGCATAGGAATGATCCGTATGCCAGCTGGTCCCACGGATGATGCGCTTGCCGGTGCCATGGACGTCCCGATCATCGCTCGAGATATAAGCGAGTTCCGGGCAATCCTCGATATTCATATCGCTCAAGGTTTGTACGATCGGGGTGCCGAATTGGCGTCCGAAGTCGACGAATTGCGGCGGCGTCAGCTCCTGGCCGCGCAGTACCAAAACCGAATGATCGACCCAGGCCTTATAGACCGTGTCGAGGGATTCTTCGTCGAAGGGCTTGCTCGCATCGACGCCGGTAACCTCGACCCCGATATGTTCGCCCAATTTCTTAACTTCCATCGGATTTAGGTCTCCAACTCCGCCAGCACCGGCTTCTCGCCCTCGACCATGGTGCGATAGAGGAACCGTTTTTCACCTTCGACCCAATCGGGATTGGCGTGATGCATCGAACTGCGGTCGTCCCACATGACATAATCGCCGGTTTGCCATTTATGATCATAGTGAAATTGCGGATCGTCCGCGTGGGCGAACAGCTCGTCGAGCAATGCATCACTTTCTTCGCGCGGCAGTCCGACGATACATTCGAGCCGCGTGGTGGACAGGAACAAATTCGGTGCCTCCGCTTCCACATGGAAGCGCACGAGTGGCTGCTCGGTTTCGGGCGTGGTTTTTTTCTCTTCTTCCGACAATGCAATGAATGTCTTCCGCGGCGATCGGCTCGAGCGATAGACATGCAATGCACGCAGCCCGTCGAGTTTCTGTTTGGTTTCGTCGGAGAGCGCCGCATAGGCCTTCCGAAGATTGCAAAAACTGGTGTCGCCGCCGCTTTTGGGCACGGTTACCGCATAGAGCACCGTCGCCTTTGGTGGCACCGGCATATAGGAGTGATCGGTGTGCCAAGTGGCGCCGCGATAGACCACTTTGCCGCTGCCGTGGATATCTCGGTCCTCGCTGGTAATCCAGTTCAACGCCGGCCGGTCGTTATCCACAAGATGCTTGTTGGTGTGGGTCATTAATTTACCGAAGCGGGCAGTGACGTCGAGGAACTCGTCGGCGTCCATATTCTGATCGCGGACGCAAACGACGATGTGTTCCGCCAATGCCGCGTTAAGCGCGGTAATTGCGCCAGCGTCGAGGTCTTTCTTGAGGTCGAGACCGGTAACTTCCGCCCCAAGCACGTCGCTCAATGGAGTAATTTCCATCGCCATGGCTAGACCGGCACCTCTCCCCGGACGATGCATTTATAAAGAAATCGTTTTTCGTCCATCGGCCAATCGTCATTTGCGTGATGCATCGAACAGCGATTGTCCCACACGAGCATATCGCCTTGGCGCCATTGGTGGTCCCAGTGGAACTCCGGGTTATCGGCGTGCGCGATCATGTCGTCCAGCATGGCGTCGCTATCGGCTCTATCGAGCCCGATCACGTCTTCCATCCGCTGCGGGTTCATGAACAGGGTTTTCTCGCCGGTTGGTACATGCAGCCGTGCCAGCGGGTGAGGGAAAATATATTTGGCGAGCCGTTCTTTTTCGTTTTTGAGTTTGATGAAAATTTCGTTGCCCGCGCGGCTACAGCGGAACTGGTGGCGGACCTTGAGCCCTTCAATGCGCTGCTTTTGATCTTCGGGCAGGGCGCGGTAGGCGGCGCGGAGATTACAGAAACTCGTATTTCCGCCATTGGACGGTATCGTGACCCCATACAGAATGCTTGCCGATGGGGGC
>DLVK01000169.1:0-3799 GCA_003444235.1 Rhodospirillaceae bacterium | reverse complement strand
GCCTCGACAGCTTGGTCCGATTTTCCCCGTTCGGACGCGAAACGGATTAGCAAGTGAGCGGCAATCGTACTTGGGGTCCGATGGATATCATCGAAATTAAATTCGATACGCTCGCGAAGCCTGACCGTCCGAATGTGTTCGTAAAGACGGTTTGCCTCCTCGGCGCTGCCAAACTTGCTAACGAGATAGGCGTCCCGCTCCAAACCATTTTCCGGTATCGCCGGATTCAGCTGGAACGCGCGCCATTGCACGTTGGCTTCTAGGTCTGGCCTAGATGAGAGTGCACGACCGAGCCGCCGTTTGCCAATAAAGCACCACGGGCAAACCGGATCTGAATAGACGTCGATGGATATCCGCATGGCGTGCATTATGACAAAAATGTAGAGATTATTGATATGGGTTCATCATATATAAAAGCAGTAAAAATCTAAGACGAGAGCGATCTTGGTGTCATTGGGGAATTTTCGACGTTTCGCTGCAAAGGTCCTCGCGGCAGGGCTGTTCGGCGTAATGCTCTCCGTTTTTTCTGTCGAGGCTCTGGCGGGCGCATGGATTCTCGATCCGCGCTCGGGCTGCCGAGTTTGGAATTTGTTTCCGCTCCCGAACGAAACCGTTCGCTGGCTTGGTGCGTGTAAGGAGGGAAAGGCCAGCGGCCGGGGCAAGCTTCACTGGACGTTGAACGGAAAGCCAAACGGCCGTTACGAAGGATACTACGTAGAGGGATATCGCAGCGGACCCGGGACCTTTTATTTCCAAAATGGCAATCGTCATAATGGGACTTATCACAATGATTTGCCCAATGGACATGGTGAGTTCGTTTACGCAAATGGGAACAGATATGCGGGTAATTTCATAAATGGCGCGTTTCACGGCAAAGGTGCATTCCATTTTAAAAATGGCGATCGCTATGTGGGCGAATTCGTAAAAAACACATTCCATGGCCAGGGGACGTTTACCCGTCGCGACGGATATTCGATTACCGGCCAATTCCGTAACGGCCACTATGTTCCTTACGGAGCGGATTTGGGTTCTGGCCGTCGGACGGGCTACCAGTACCGTCCCGGAAAACGGTGAGGCGCAATGACGCGTACATTAAGCAAATACGATTTCGACCTTGAGAAAAACCCGGCGAATTTTCAATCATTGAGCCCGGTCGGATTTCTCGAACGCGCCGCCTTGGCTTATCCGGATAAGGTGGCGGTAATCGACGGCGAGCGGCGTTTTTCCTACAGGGATTTCTATACACGGTGTCGAAGACTCGCGTCGGCGTTAGTTGGTCTCGGCATCACCAGAGGGGATACGGTATCGGTCATGGCGGCGAACGTGCCGGCGTTGTTGGAAGCCCATTACGGAGTGCCAATGATCGGCGCTGTAGTAAATGCGCTGAATATCCGTCTTGATGCCGAAACTATCGCTTTCATCCTGGAACATGCTGAGACGCGAGTACTGCTCACCGATCGCGCATTTTCTCCCGTGATCGAAGCTGCGCTTCAGAAAATCGACCGAAATATCCTAGTTATCGATATAGATCATCCCGAAATCGAAGAGGGAAAATTCCTCGGCAATACCGAGTACGAAGAATTTCTTGAAAATGGTGATCCCGATTTCGAATGGCAGCGGCCTCACGATGAGTGGGATGCGATTGCACTCAATTACACCTCTGGCACAACGGGTAATCCGAAAGGAGTGGTGTACCATCACCGCGGTGCCTATCTGAATGCGATGGGATCGGCGATAGCATTCGGTTTTCATCCGGAAACGGTCTATCTCTGGACACTTCCCATGTTTCACTGCAACGGCTGGACCAATACGTGGAGTTTGAGTGTGGTCGGGGCGACCCATGTTTGCTTGCGTCAGGTAGACCCGGAGAAGATCTTCCGGCT
The DNA here is from genome assembly GCA_003444235.1 of Rhodospirillaceae bacterium. Lineage (GTDB taxonomy): Bacteria > Pseudomonadota > Alphaproteobacteria > UBA8366 > UBA8366 > UBA8366. The sequence goes on along the minus strand of DLVK01000169.1, from coordinate 1,916 downwards.
GATCGAAGAACATCGAGTAACGCATCTTTCCGGGGCGCCAATCGTACTGAATATGTTGATCCATGCGCCCTCGGATATGAAACGTGAATTTGCTCATGCACCGATCGAAATCGCTACCGGCGGCGCGGCACCCCCGAGTGCGGTGTTAGCGGGCATGCAGGCGATGGGTTTCAATGTGCGCCATCTCTATGGTCTGACCGAACGTTACGGTCCGTCGACGGATTGTGTTTGGCAATCGGAGTGGGATGCCCTCGAATTCGATGAACAGGTGGCCAAGATCGCACGCCAAGGCGTGAGAAGCATTACTTTGGAGGATCAAAGAGTCGTCGACCCGGAAACGCTGGAAGACGTTCCTCCCGATGCTGAAACGATTGGCGAGATCGTGTTACGCAGTAACACTATTATGAAAGGCTATTTGAACAATTCCGAGGCGACCGAAGCCGCCCTCGAAGGCGGTTGGTTTCGGACCGGCGATCTCGCGGTAATGCATCCGGACGGGTATGTGGAAATAAAGGATCGGGCTAAGGACATTATAATTTCCGGCGGCGAAAATATTTCCAGTCTCGAGATCGAGGAGGTGCTCTACCGGCATCCGCAAATAATGGAAGCGGCCGTGGTCGCGAAGCCAGATGAAAAATGGGGTGAGACACCCTGCGCTTTCGTGGCGCCGACGAGCGACGGTAGCGACCTTACCGAAAGTGCCGTGATCGATTTTTGTCGTGAAAATATGGCTCGCTTTAAGGCACCGGGTCGTGTGGTGTTCGGAGAATTGCCAAAAACATCGACCGGTAAAATTCAAAAATTCGTGTTGCGCGATCGCGCAAGGGAAGTCTGAGTCATGGGAGTTCTTGACGGTAAAACGGCTTTGGTAACGGGTGCCTCGAGTGGTCTGGGAGCTCATATGGCGAAACTGCTCTCCAGTGCCGGGGCAAAGGTCGCTATTGCTGCCCGCCGCCGAGACAAACTCGAAGGCCTTGCCGAAGAAATCGGCGATGCGGTCGCTGTGGAAATGGATGTTCTGGACTCAGCAAGTGTGACAGCGGGTGTTGCAGAAGCGGATAAGGCGTTGGGCGGCATTTCCATACTCATCAACAATTCCGGCGTTGCCGGGTCGCAAGCGGCGCTCGATGTCGACGAAGCCGAGTGGGACCGCATTGTCGATACAAATCTCAAAGGCGCTTGGCTGGTGGCGAAATCGGTAGCCGAGAAGATGGTCGCGGGAGGCGGCGGCTCGATCGTCAACACCGGTTCTGTGCTGGCTTTTAAAGTGCAGAAAGGGACAATGCCCTATGGCGTCTCGAAGGCCGGCCTGGTGCATATGACCAAAATGCTGGCTGCCGAATGGGCGCGCTACGGTATCCGCGTTAATGCCATCGCACCCGGCTATATCGAGACCGATATAAATCGCGATTTTCTAAAGTCCGAAATCGGCCAGTCTATGCTGAAGGGAGTCCCGCAACGTCGCTTTGGCGAGCCGGAGGATTTGGACGGCGCGGTGTTGCTATTGGCGAGCGACGCATCGGCGTATATTACCGGTGTTCTAATACCTATCGATGGTGGGCATACGCTGATGCTGGCCTGAGTCAACGAACGAAATAAGGGGAGTGATAAATGATCGTCGAAAAAAGAACCTATACGCTGCGACCCGGCGGGGTCCCGCAATATATGGCGATATACGAGGAATTCGGCCTCAAGACCCAGAAGCGGATTTTAGGCAAGATGGTCGGTTGGTATTATCCTGAAATCGGACAGCTGAACCAAATCGTTCACATGTGGGCCTATAAGGATTTGGCTGAGCGTGAAAAGCGCCGCGCTCGGCTCGGTAAGGCCAAAGCCTGGCAAACCTATCTCTCGAAAATTCGCGAGGCGCAGTTGATCGTCAAGCAGGACAGCCAGATATTGATTCCGGCACCCTG
>DLVK01000043.1:0-8476 GCA_003444235.1 Rhodospirillaceae bacterium | reverse complement strand
CCCGCCGATACGCGGCATAATCCCGAGCGCTTCGGCAACTGTCTGGCCGAATTTGGATTCGAATTTCGACGTCGGATATTTCACGAGCACCGCATCGACCGCGTCTTTTTCAACACCCGCATCTGCCAGCGCCTTGCGGCAGGCTTCTACATTCATCGATACCGGTGTGCGCCCTTCGAGTTTGCCAAAGGCCGTATGACCAACGCCGGCGATGACGACGTTACCGCGCATCAAATAACCTCCTCGGCCCGCAATTCATCGACTTCATCCTTACTCAAACCCAACCAACCGCTGTATATTTCATCGTTATGCGCCCCCAAGAGCGGGCTCGGCTCCAACGGCAGCATCGGCGTTTCCGGGAAACGAAGCGGTGAATGGGGAACCACGATGTCGCCCATTTCAGGATGATCCATCCTTTGAAGCGCACCGCGTTCGTGCATGTGGGGATCGTTCATCACTTCCATCAGATCGCGGATTCGCTCAGATGGAACGCCGAACTTATCGTTCAATTCGTCGATACGGTCGTCTTCTAGCGTCTTGGTCCATTCATTAATAAGCGCGTCGATTTCCTCCATATCCGCAACCCGGCCCATGTTCTTTTTGTATTTTTCGTGTTCTGCCAGATCGGGACGGTCCATCGCCTTACAAAGGCGCTGCCAATGGCCGTCATTGGTGCAAATAATCGCCACATGACCGGTCTTGCACTCATAGACATTGTACGGGCAAAGCGAGAGGCCACCATGACGATTGCCTGTTCGCGGCGCTGCCTTCTTCGACGTGTAAACGATGCCGAGATTGGAACTAAGGCTGCTATAGACCGCCTCTTCCATAGAAATCTCAACCAACCGTCCCTCGCCGGTTTTCTCGCGTTCGAACAGTGCCGTCGTGATGCCCGCATAAAGATGAATACCGGCCATAAAATCGCAGAACGCCGCCCCGGCCTTCAGAGGCGGCCCGCCCATCTCCCCCGTCACGCTCATCACGCCCGAGACGGCCTGCACGGTCAGGTCCATTGCCAACTTGTCGCGATGCGGTCCGGTGCGTCCAAAACCCGATCCCGATGCATAAACCAGCTTCGGATTAACCTCTTTCATCACATCGTAGCCGAGTTCGAGACGGTCCATGACGGTCGGTGCGAAATTCTCCATCAGCACATCGGCCTTTTGGGCCATCTGTTTGAGGACTTCCTTGCCCCGATCGGTTTTGATGTTGAGCGTTACGCATCGCTTGTTGGAGTTCAGCATCGCAAAGGGCAGCGTAATTATGTCGCCGGTGCCGCGGTTTCGCAGATGCTCACCGGTTTTGGGTTCGATCTTGATGACATTCGCGCCGGCCATTGCGAGCAAAAATCCGCAATAAGGTCCGTGATAGACCTGCCCGAAATCGAGGACGGTGATGCCCTCCAACGGATAGTGGTTTTTAGTCATGAATTATTTACCTTTGAAATTGGGCTGACGCTTTTCTTTAAAGGCAGCAGGGCCTTCCTTGGCATCCTCGGTGAACTTCAACAACCGCTGAGCCAACGCCTCGACGCGCAATCCGGTGGTCAAATCCATTTCGCGGGCACGTACCGCAAGTTCTTTGGCCGCCTGTAACGCCAGCGGCGCGTTAGCGGCAACCCGTGACGCATATTCCAGCGCCGTATCCATCAAATCATCAGCGGGCACGACCTTGTTGATCAAACCCCATTTAGCCGCAGTCTCCGCGTCCCAACGATCGCCGGTCAACAGCATCTCCATTCCGATCGCATAGGGTAACTGGCTCAGTACGCGCTGGGTGCCGCCATTTGCCGGCACGACGCCTCGTTTGACTTCGGAGAGCCCGAAGGTTGCATGATCGGCGGCAATACGAATATCGGTGGCAAACAGCATGGTCATACCCCCACCGAGGCAGTAACCGTTGATCGCAGCGATAATCGGTTTCCAAACCTCGAGGCCGCGGTTCAGCAACTGATCGCGCTGAGTGATCCACATCTCCGAAAGCTCGTCCGGATTAGTGAGCACGTTCTTTATGTCAGCACCCGTAGTGAAGCTTCGTTCGCCTGCGCCGGTCACGATCGCGCAAACCACATCGTTATCGTCCCGTACCCGCTGCCATGCATTCGACAAAGCCTGGTAATGCTCCTGGTCCAGCGCATTCAGCTGATCAGGGCGGTTCATGGTGATGATGGCGACGCCGTCGTCGCGAAGTTCGAAATCGATCGACATTACTTTCTCCTAACTTCTAACCGCGCAGCAGATCGCGGGCGATGACCATGCGATGCACTTCCGATGGTCCTTCGCCGATCCGCTTGATCCGCATTTCCCGGTACCAGCGTTCAAGCGGCATTTCCGCCGCCACACCCATGCCGCCGAAAATCTGCATACAACGATCGACCACGCGGCCAGCCATTTCTGTGCTGTAGAGCTTAGCCATGGACGCAGCAACCTTGATGTCGTGACCGAGGTCGCCTTGCCAGGCCGCCTGATAGGTAAGCAGTCTTGCTGCTCTGATCTCGACTTCCGAGTCAGCGATCATCCATTGCACCGCTTGTTTGTCCGCAAGCTTGGACCGAAAGGTCTCGCGTTGCCTGGCCCACTCGATGGCCAACTCCAACGACCGTTGCGCGATCCCGATGACGTTGGCCGAATAAGGGATACGCGCATGGACCAACCACTTCTGGCAAATCGCAAAGCCCTTCCCTTCTTCACCCAACAAATTTTCGACAGGTACTTTGCAATCGGTGAAGGTCACCTCGGACGGCGAATAAGAACGGATGACAGGCACCGGTCGGGTCTCGATCCCGTCCATCTCCTTATCGACGATAAAACAGGTAATACCTGCTTCGGTGCGGGCAAAAACGATTCCCCACTCCGCCGCTTCCGCACCGGTAATCCATAGCTTGGTGCCGTTCAGTACGTACTGATTGCCCACGAGCTCCGCTTTGCATTGGATCGCGCGTGCTGGATCCGCACCGCCACTCGGTTCGGAAATAGCGACAAAGGCCTTAAGTCCTTTTTCGATCGTCCTTTTGCCGTACTTCTCGATCTGCCCTTCGCTGCCGTCGAAAATCACATTTGGCGGGTCGACGCCGATAGCGCCGCAGGCGGGCACATAGGCTCCCATCCGACACTGCGCTGCTTCCTCCGCAACAACCGCCTGGGCCAACAACGAGAGTTCGCTGCCGCCATATTCTCGCGGCGTGTTGATGCACCAAAGTCCGAGTTCGTCCTTCGCCTTTTTCTGCAACGGGGCTAGCAGATCTTTCGGCATCTTATAAACGTCGTGTTCCAACGTTTCTTCAGCCGGACACACTTCCTCGCGCATGAAGCGTCTTAAATTGTCACGTAGCAAAACGAGCTCCGATGGGAGCTCCCAAGCGCCTGTATCTTCCATGATTTCCTCCCGGGGCGCGCTGAAATTAGACGAGCCCGAGGAGGCATTCAAGACAGCGGGCTATGCGGCCAAAATAGTGTCCACTTCGGCCAATTCATCGGCGCTCAACTCCCAGCGCACCGCATTGGCATTCGATGCCAATTGCTCGGGCTTGGAAGCACCGGAAATGATGCAGGCCATGGAAGGCTGTGAGGCGAGCCATGACATCGCCAATGTGAGCAGATCGTGGCCGTGATCTTTGGCATATGTCTCCAGCTTGTCCAATAAGTCGAAATCGGCGTTTTCGAGGCTGGCATCGCCATCCATGCGGCTTCCGGGTGCGGCAGCCTCCCCTCGTTTGTACTTGCCGGTTAGCAAGCCTTTAGCGATCGGGTAGTACGGTAACAGGCCAATACCGTTCGCATTGCAGACCGGAATCAAGTCTTCCTCGATGTCTCGCATCAGCATGTTCCAGGCATTTTGAGCCGTGACGAATCCTTTTAGCCCAGCCGATTTCGCCGTATCGATCGCTTCCTGCATTTGGGCGCCGGAATAATAGGAACATCCGTAATAACGAATCTTGCCTTCTTTAACTAAATCCTCCAGCGCGCCCATCGTTTCGGCAACCGGCGTGTCGGGGTCCGGCCTGTGTTGCTGGAAAAGGTCGACCCGGTCCGTCTTCAAGGCTTTCAGTGCTTTTTCGATGGTGAATTGAATGTTTGCGGGCGAGCCCTTATTCGCTCCTTCCACATTGGATTTGGTATGGCCAAATTTTGTCGCCAAGAGGAGTTCATTTCGCCGTCCCTTCAATCCGGACCCGATAAACTGCTCTGATAATCCGCCGCCGTAAGTCTCTGCCGTATCGAAGAAATTGATCCCGGCATCAATCGCCGCATCCATCACCGCATGTGTGCCTTTTTCGTCGACCCGCTTACCGAATGCGTTGCATCCCACGCCCACCAACGTAACCTCGAGCCCGTCTGATCCACCGATGAATTTCGTTTTCATTCTTTTCCTCCGTTGGCCCGTAAAACCTTATGTTACTCGGGTCGATTCTCCGCCCGGCACAGGCGTGCCGTGGATCGGCGCTTCGTTCAAGATCGCATCGCGGCCGCCGTTCGCTTCCACATAAGCGGCTTGGTCCGCCATCGCTTCAGCGTTAATCGCTTCCGGGTCGATCATCGAGCGCAATCTTTTCTCGAAATCCGACACGCGCTGCTGCTCCGATGGATCATCCGCCAAATTGATTAATTCCTCGGGATCTTCATTTAGGTTGAAAAGTTCCGGCGGGAAGCCCGTATAATGAACATATTTGTAGGCACCCTGGCGAAGCATATATACCGCCGAAATCGCACCGGCCCCGTGATATTCGCTGAACACGACTCTTTCGTCGTCATCACCCGTATTCGCCGTTTCAAGCAACGAATTACCCGGCAAACTCGCGTCCGGCGCAAGGCCGACTGTTTGCAATAGGGTCGGATGAAAATCCGCAAGCGAAACCGGTGTCGCCACAGATTCGTTCTTGGGAATTCCCGGTCCCTTAAGCATTAAGGGGATACCGACAGATTCTTCAAACATGGTGCTTTTACCCCAAAGGGACCTAGCCCCCATGCTGTCGCCATGATCGGCCAAATAGGCCACCCGAGTGGTAGCGTCGAGACCGGTATCCGTGACGGCCTCGACCACCTTACCCACATTTTCGTCCGCATAGGTAATCAAGCCGAAATAGTTAGCGATCGCCTTACGACGATGATCGTCATCGGTAAAAAATTCGTCGAATGTGATCGAGTCATGAAAAGCGCGCCACCACCCATGATTTCGGAAGTAATCCCAGTCCGCCGGTTTGGGGATCTCGATATCAGCGGGATCGTAAAGATCGTAATACTCCTTCGGCGCACTCAACGGAAAATGCGGACAAATATAGGAAACAAAGAGAACCCAGGGTTTATCGGGTGGATTGGCTGCGATGTTTTCGAGCCATGCAACAGAACGTTCGGTTATATCCCGGTCATAATTTGTGTATCCGGTTTCGCCGGGTCCCAATTGCTCGGCCAATGCCTTGCTCTGGTGGCGTACCGGTAGTTCCGGACGAATGCATCCCTGCACATCTCCAACCCCATCGGCGATATGCATTGGAATTTGGCGTTCGTCGAAACCGATCGGGTCATCATCACTGCGAAAATGAAGTTTGCCGATGGATACACAACGATGTCCCGCATCCGGCAATATATGCTGCCAGCCTTGGGGATCACCTCGATAGGCAATGCCATTGTCCCAACACTTGGTTTCATGGATATAGCGTCCGGTCGCGAAGCCGGATCGCGCAGGCACACATAACGGCGAGTTGGTGTAAGCACTGGTAAACCGCACCCCTTCCTCGGCAAAGCGGTCGAGATTAGGCGTTTTGACCTGGCTGTGACCGTAAGGCCCGAGCATTTTTTTACTATGCTGATCCGTCATGATGATGACGAAATTCGCCGGTTTCATTGAGTTCTCCCGTTATCGACACGGAGACTACAACGCTAACCAAAGCGCTGGAAGGCAATTCACGGGCGGTGCTTTGCATTGGCGATGCCGGTTCCGCTATAGTTAATCTGGATTTGAGGACAGGAGGCGAGCATGTCGATCACAATTCGGCCACTTACACCGGTTTTTGGTGCCGAAATTACCGATGTCGACCTTGCGAGGCCCCTAGACTCCGAAACCTTGGCGGAAATCAAAGACGCTTTCGAAGACCACTCGGTACTGCTGTTTCCTGATCAGAATATTCCCGACGATGCACATCTGGCATTCACCGAAAATTTCGGCCGTCCCGAAACACCGCGCAAACATTTTGCGGTCTACCAACACCGGCCCAACGTCAATGCGGTAATCAATTACGACGAAGAAGGCAATCTGTTCGATGATGACGAGCCCCGTGCGCGTTTCCGCAAAGGTCAGCGAATGTGGCATACGGATGGCTCGTACAAATCAATACCCTCGATTGCCTCGCTCTTGCGCGCTTGTTTGGTGCCGCCCGACGGCGGGCATACCCAATTTGCCAGCCTACGCGCCGCCTGGAATGCGTTATCCGATAAAGACAAAAAGCGTTTCGAAAAGAGCGTTGCCGTTCATCACTACGGGCATTCACGGCGCCACATGAAAATAAAATTTCTGAGTGACGAAGAAGCTCAGAAATATCCGCCCGTCCGCCATCCGATGATGCGCGTCAATCCGGTCAACGGCAAAAAAGCGCTCTATGTCAGTTCCTATGCCGCATATATCGAAGGCGAAGACAAAGAAGAAAGCTGCAAGGAACTCGAGGAACTCCTCGCTTTCGCCGGTCAGGATGAATTCGTTTACGATCACAAATGGCGGGTCGGCGATTTCGTGATGTACGACAATCGCTCCTGCCTGCACCGCGCCACCGAATACGCGATCGACCAGTATCCACGAATCTTACGTCGGACGAATGTCGCAGACGACAAGCCGACGATACCCGATAACGAAATTCGGCCTTGAACCGGTCTACGCGTCCCTCGCAGGTTATGGCTAATTACTCATTTCGCGATCTGATCGCACCCCTACCTGAATCTGATTTTTTTGACGAACATTTTGCGTCCGAACCCGCCTTCGTCGGCGGCGAGACGGATAAATTCGAATCACTTTGGGGATGGAACGATCTCAACACTATCCTTTCCAAGACGAGGCATTGGACAGAACAAACCTGCCGATTAGTTAAAAACGGCTCCCCGGTGCCACCTGAAAGTTTCTGCGTCGTCAGTCAAAAACGGGATCAAATTGGCATTGGCCGGCCGGACTACGAACGTTTGGGTAAGATCATTCAAGAGGGCGCCGTACTGCACCTGGATCGAATGGAAAGTCTTCGTCCAACCCTTGCCGCGACAACCGCTAATTTGCGTTCTATTTTTTGCGCGCCCATCGAAGCTCGCTTGACCTATTACCGCAAGGCCCAACCGCTCACGGAAACTCGATTCGAAAATCACGATCTTTTCTTGATGCAAATCGAAGGCGTCAGCTTGGTTCGCCTATTTGAAGGCTCATTCGAGTTTCCATCTGAGTTGCCGGGTTTCAACTTCGACACAATTTCTATCGATGAAGCGAAAAAATTCTGCGGCGAGCCCGCTGCTGAAGTTGAGATGACGAAAGGCGATATGCTCTACCTGCCTGCCGGCCAATTTTACGACATCATGGGTGCCAACGAATTAGCGATGCAGCTCATTTACTTTGTACGAATCCCCAATGGCTTCGACTTTGCCTCCTTTTTGTTTCGAAAGCTTCTTGATGATCCCCACTTCCGAGCAGACATGCCTTTCTTCGACGACCCCGTAGCATTGGAAAAGCACATCGAAACAATGTCTCAACGCCTAATAGCCAATGTTGATAACAATAACCTTTCTAAATCCTACCGCGAGGAGCGCATCACTCAATCGGTCAAATCTCCGCTTGCGGAACTCGGCCTACCGGCAACAGACGGGTTTACTCGATATCGTCGACGGCTGACTTCCTATGCATTCAAAAACGACGGCGAGAATTGGCTCCTAGTGGGCCCCGACGCTAACGAAACTATAACGCCCGACCTCAAACCTGCCTGTGACTGGATGCTCGCTCGAGATTTTTTTGATCATCGTGCGCTCAAAGAAAACTTCGACGATCTATCCCTTGCCGAAGAGACACTTCGTCGGCTCACAAGTTCAGGCATAATCCAAATTGTCTAGTCCTCCAATGCAATCACAGCGTCACACTTTCGAGCATTTGATATCTCCAATCGGCCGAGAACGATTCTTCGCTGAATTTCTTGGCCAAAAGCCGCTTTACATAAAGGGAGATACCTCAAAGTTATCCGACCTTTTTTCATGGCAGGATTTTGATGAGATCATTAATGAAGGAGCCTACTGGACCGGCACGAATTTGACCCTCGTCGCCAATGGTCAGGCACTGAAGGCCGATGACTATTGCGCGAATTCCGATACGGATTCGGTTTTCGGACCGCATCGACTGGATCGCGAAAAATTACTCGGGTGTCTTCGCCAAAAGCCTTCCCTCGTTCTCGATTTTTGCCAGAGCCAGACAGAACCCCTCGCGTCGCTTAGCGCGACTTTGGAAAGCGTATTCCGATGCT
>DLVK01000042.1:0-15625 GCA_003444235.1 Rhodospirillaceae bacterium | reverse complement strand
GGGTGAAATAGACGGGATTCCGTTCAAGGCGCCCCAAGGGACTTTGATTCATGTACCGGCGGACGCACCGCACCAAATGATCGCGGATCCGGACGACGAAGACGTGATATTTCTTGCCCTTAAAGATTTGTCGCATGGTATCATCGGTATGGCTATCGATGGGACCATGACTGGTCCACACTTCGAAAAGGGATTTGAGGAGGACAAATAGGGCCTCAAAAATAGAATTTGAAGAGAATTCGGCCGGCTACAAGGCCGTATCAAAACGACTAAACAACACGACTAAAATACCTGCGATTCCAAAAGGGAGGAAATCCATGAAAACGACCCGACTTCATAAGATTCTGCCGGCGGCCTTGGGGCTGGCGGCTGCCGGTATGATTGCCGGTCCTGCGACTGCGATGGAAAAATATCCGTCGAAGCCGATCGAACTGATTTGCACGACCTCGCCGGGCTCCGGTGCGGCAGTTTGGTGCCATATGGTCGCCAAGCATCTGCAGCAGAAGGGATTCCTTGGCGTTCCGGTCAAGGTGCTGTTCAAGAGCGGCGGTTCCAACCATGAACCGGTTGTTTACACGCAGAGTAAGCCGGCCGACGGTTACACGCTGATGCATTTCGCGGCGAGCTTTACCGGCTACTTCAATCTGCCGCATTTCAAATATAATTTTAAGCAGTTCGATATCGTTGCACGCATGGAACAGCATCTCTATGCGATCGCCGTTCGTTCCGACAGCCCGTTCAAGACCTATAAGGACGTGGTTGCGTTTGCGAAAAAGAAGCCTGGCCGTCTCGCCATGGGTAGTAACAAGATTGGCTCCATCCATCACCGCCATCAAGAATTGCTGCATCAGACGCAAGGCATCAAGATTCGTTTCGTGCCGTACAAGGGCACCGGTGACGTGGTCAAGGACGTCATGGGCGGCCATCTGAAAATCGGTATCGCGCAGCCTGGTAAATGGAACCGTCACCTGAAAGCAGGCAAGGCGCGTGCGCTGTTGTTGCTGAACGAAAAGCGCCTGCCGGGCAAGCTTTGGAAGGGCGTTCCTGTACCGTCTGACCTCGGTATCAAGTATAAGATTCCGCATCAGTTCCAGGGCTTTATGGTCAAGAAAGGCACGCCCAAGGACCGCATCGCGATCCTGCAAAAAGCGTTGGCCAAAATTGACGATACCAAAGCCTACAAAAAATACGTCAAGAAGCAGCCTCACGTGATCCCGGCTTTTGCTGGCGATACGGCAACTCTTAACAAAGAGTTTTCCGCCGGTGTGGCCGCAACACGTAAGTTGATGGTCCAACTCGGTATCTTGAAGAAATAATCTGGGTCGAATTCGCGGTCGGCCCCCGGGCAATTAGTCCCGGGGGCCGGTCGATCCGGATTTGTTCGAGGGGCCAATGGAAATTTCTGTCAGCCAAAGGCGTGCGACAATTGTCGTCACGCTCGTGACAACCGCATTTTTTGGCATGATGCTGTGGCGTACCGTCAGTTTCCCACAGTCCATGCTCCCAGGTTATCCCGGCGACGCGTTTTTCCCGCAGTTGATTATCGGCTTTGGCCTGATCTGGTGCGCAATATTGCTTTATCGCTTGATGAGCGGGAAGGATCTGATCACGACGGATGATGTCGCTGTCGTGGTGATACCCGTCAGGGATTTCATTTTGGTGTGTGTCTATGTCGTCGCTTATGTGATGCTTTTGACGCCCCTTGGTTTCGAGATCACGACATTCTTGTTCATGAGCGTTTTGTTTTTGACGCGATTTCGTGGTGAGTTAAAGGCACGGCTTGTCCGAATTGTCATCGTTTCGCTTATCACGACGCTCGTAAGTTGGGCGTGTTTTGCAATCATTCTTAATGTGAATTTTCCGGTCAAGATTTTGCCGGATTACATTCAGTTCTAGGCAGTTTTAGGGCGATTTATGGATTTTGGCGCAAATATAGTTCCGGCCCTTGGTCTTGTATTCGGCATCGGTACGCTCGGTTGGATTTTACTTGGCGTTGTTTTAGGCATCGTGCTGGGGGCATTGCCTGGTTTCGGCAGCTCGCAAGCCTTGGCGCTGTTGTTCCCGATCACGTTCATCATGAATGCCCCGGATGCCATTTTGTTTTGTTGTGCGGTTTACTCTGCCGCCGAATACGGCGGGTCAATTCCAGCTATTTTGATACGAACGCCCGGAACGCCGGCCAGCGCGCTTACGGCGCTTGATGGTTATGAGATGGCTAAAGCGGGCATGCCCTACCGAGCCTTAAAAATATCGCTTTATTCGGGCATTTTCGGCGGTATTACCAGCACTCTTATATTTCTAATCGCCGGCACGAGCTTGGCGCTGCTGGCGCTCGAGTTTGGGCCCGGCGAAATGTTTGCCCTCGGTATATTCGGCCTGTCGATTATCGGTGGATTTTTCGGTAAAGACCCGGCGCGCGGTTTCCTGGCGACGGCGATAGGGCTGATAATAGCGACAGTCGGCAGTTCCCGCTTCGGCGGTTTGAGATTTACATTCGATTACGGCCCACTGATGGACGGTATCCCGTTGGTCGTGGTTGTGATCGGTGTTTTGGCCGCGCCTGAGGCTTTCCGTCTTTTGATCGAGTACGGCCAGGGTGAAGCCGCCCGCAGCGAAGCGGACAACATCCGCAACATCGACAAAGAAAAGAACCGGGTTACGCTTTCCGAGTTGATTGGTTGGCTTCCCTGCTTGATCCGCAACGCGCTCATCGGCACGGGCGTCGGTGCTATTCCCGGGGCAGGAGCCTCGGTTGGCGCACTGATCGCTTACAACGAAGAGCGTCGCTGGAACAGCAAGCGTAAGGACGAAGAATTCGGGACCGGTATCGAAGAGGGCATAGCGTCGCCTGAATGTGCCAACAACGCGGTCGTTGCCGGCACGCTGGTGCCATCTTTGGCGCTCGGTATTCCGGGCTCCGGAACGGCGGCAATTCTGATCGGCGTGCTGATTGTAAAGGGGATCGTGCCCGGTCCGGGGCTGTTCGAAGAGCAAACCGCGATGATCATCGCGATCTTTATCGGATTAATCGTGGCCAATCTCGGACAACTGGGCGTCGGGCTCGCTGGTGTGAAGCTTTGGGGGCAGGTGGCGCGCGTACCGCGACGCCTCCTTGGCCCGTTCGTAATGCTGATGATCATCATCGGCACTTACGCGTATAAGAATTACGCGCCCCATGTGGTCATGGTGTTGATCCTAGGTGGCGCGGCCTATTTTCTCGAAAAGATCGAAATACCGTCGGTACCGATCATGTTGGCCTATGTCATGGGGCCGATTATCGAGAGCAATATGAACTTGGCGTTTACGATCCATCAAGGGGACTTGATGGTCGTTCTGACCCGTCCGATCACCATGATCATTCTTGTTCTGGCTTTGGTGACGGCGGTTTATGGATTTATCCGTGCGCAGCAATCATCTAGCGAGCCGGATGGGAGTTGAATTTATTTAGAAGTCTGAGACAATAGTGTTAATCCGGGAGGCAATCATGAGAGGAAACGCAGAAATGAAAGCGACCAAACTGTTAGGCGCGGCGGCGATATGCTTTGCGCTATCGGCACCTGCGTCGGCTATGGAAACTGAGATTTCCATTGCGTATAACCCGCCGAAAAAGTCGTCTATGGCCAAGGCGATCAAGACTTTTGTAAAGGAAGCAAATGCTGCCTTGGCAGGGAAAGCCAAGATTGTCCGCTACAAGGGCAAAAAAGGCGGAAAAAACGACAAGAAAGTCGTCAAGAAGCTTAAAAAGGGCAAGGTCGATATGGGTATCCTGTCGATCAACGCCGCCAAGGCCGTTCGTAAGCCATTCGGCGTCTTCGAACTTCCTTGGCTGATCACGACTGCCGATCAGGCAAAAACCGTCCTCAAAAAGAAAAAGGGCGTTGGCAAAAAAATCAAGCGTTGGACCAGCCGGTCGAAATACGTTTTGGTCGGAACGATGAATCGTGGATTCAACTATCTGACCACTTACGAAAAAGCGTTCACCAAGCCGGCCGACTTGAAAGGCCTTTGGATTCGTTCGCAAAATCGCGGCTTCACCGAAAAAGCGTTAAAAGCGTATGGTGCCAAGCCGGGTAATTCCGACGGTTATATCGGTTCGCTGAAATCTATCTCGAAGAAGCGCAAGAAGGTCTATGACCTAAAACCGAAATTCGTCTCCAACGTTCCGATAACTTGGACGCCGGCGATTATCGTCTTCTCCAAGAAGAACAAGAAACTCCGCGGCTTGCTGATGACCAAGTACAAGAACAAAAAGGGCAAGACCAAGTGGAAGTGGAACGAGACCGGCAAGAAAGTCGTTGCTGCTGCTAAAAAAGCTGCGAAGACAAGCTGGAGCGCGGCTGCCAAAGAAGACAAGAAGTCTTGGGAAAAGATTAACAAGTCCAAGACTCTTACGGTCCAGAAAATCGATCTGAAGGCTTTCCGCGAAGCGAGCGTACCGCTGTATCACAAGTACGAAGGATTCGTGAACGGCGGCTTCGGTACGCTGAACCAATTCCGTGCGATCTCTGGCGCATCTGCCGGCAGCTGATCTTTTAGGAAGAATTTTTTCGCCGTCCCGGTTTCCGGGGCGGCGTTTTTTTTGAGGTGCTCTACTTGTCGCCGAAGGCGCTCATTGCAGCGACAAAACGTTTATAGGCATCCGGGTCGAATGGCGCATCGGGATCGACACCGGATGCCGGTGTTGCATCCAGATCGAGCGCGTCCAGCGTGCGTTCCAATTCGGATTGGTCGAGATCGTGTGTGATGAATACGATACGTGACCGTCGGTCCTCCGTCGGCCATTTCGGGAGTTGCACCGGATCGTGGAATAGATGCTGGACCGCATGCACCACGATCGGTTCGCCATTCACGTTGAGCAAACCTTTAACGCGAAGGAGCTGAGGACCGCGAAATCCGGACAGCATATTTAGCCATAATTTCAAGCCGTCAGGTCTGACCGGCTCGTCCCGAAAAATGGCAAAACTCTTGATGCTTTCATCATGATGGGAGTGCGTATGGCCATGGTCGTGATCATGGTCGTGCCCGTGATCATGGTCATGATCCGGATGGTCGCAATCGTCCGCATAGGCTTCTTCTCGAAGCCAGGCTTTGATATCTGCTTCGCGATCGCCTGAAGATTCGATCCCGATATTGAGGAGGCGATAGGGGTCCACATCCCCATGGGACACCTCTTGAACGTTCGCGCCCGGATTAAGTTTCAGAAGTCTGTCGCGAATATCTGCAATCATGTCCGACTTGGCGATATCGACCTTACTGAGAACGATACGGTCGGCAACGGCGGCCTGTTTTACGGACTCGAAATGATTGTCGAGCTGGCCCGGTCCGTTAACCGCATCGACGACGGTCACAACGCTATCGAGCACAAACCAAAGGGAAATGAGCTCATCGCTGATAACGGTAAGCAGGATTGGCGCCGGATCGGCAAGCCCCGTAGTCTCGACCACGACGCGCTCGAACTTGGGAATTTCACCCTTTTGCCGCTTGATCAACAAATCCTTCAGCGTATCCACGAGATCGCCGCGAATGGTGCAGCACAGGCAGCCGCTGTTGAGCAGCACCATTTCGTCATCGTCGGTGGGTGTTTCGACCAGCATGTGGTCGAGGCCGATTTCGCCGAATTCATTGACGATAACAGCGGTATTCGCCATGTCGGGGTGTTGCAGGATGCGTGATAACAGTGTCGTCTTACCGCTACCGAGAAAACCGGTAATCAGTACGACGGGAATGCGCAGCCCATCGGGCTCGACGGTCTCAGTTTCTTCTGTCATGGACGTGGGCCTATCAGCCGGTCTTCAGACGGTCAAGATTGGTGAAGCCGAGTTCCGCGCTGATGTCGTCCGCGAACTTGATAATCGACGGCGCCAATTGCTTCATTTTGCTTTCAGTCATGCGGATTTCGGGACCTCGCACGGTGAGTGCCGCGACAATTTGCTGGTCGGTGCCGAAAATCGGGGCTGCCAATGCCGAGGCGCCCACGGTGACGTCGCCGATCGAATAGTCGAAACCGCGTTCGCGGACGAGCTCAAGATGTTTCAACAGCAGTTTACGGTCGGTTATTCCAATATCTGTAACCGGTTTTAGATTGGTCATTTCGATTACCCGATCTGCCTCTTGCGGTGACATGTAGGCCATTAGGACTTTGCCCGAAGCCCCTGCATATATCGGGTTCGCCGTGCCGATGTTGGGCACTACGGTCAATTCTTGGTTTTGTGCGGGCAACGATTCAATGCAAATGCGCTCCAGGTCGCGCGGACAATTAAGGCAGACTGTCTCGTTCACTACTTGCGAAAGCGCGCGCAAATAAGGACCGCAAACTTGACGAATGTCGTTACGCCATGAATTCGACAGGCGCGATAGGTTGGCGCCGCCCGAATAGTTCTTGTTGATCGGATCTTTCTGCACCAGTTTGGAATCTTCCAGGGTCGCCAATAGGCGCAGTACCGTCGCCTTATCCAATCCGATCCGGCGGGCGATTTCGGACAGCCCCAGCGGTTCTTCGCTTTGGGTCACGACGAACAAAACGGAGATCGCGCGTTGTACGGATTTGACGAGTTTCATTGTCAGCCCCCTGAGTTTTGCTGCCAATGCGGTGGTTGCCTTAGCTTTTTTTTATAGGCGAAGGATAATCTGTGTCCGGTATTACGCAAGCAATTTGTTTCACTATATGAAACGAATGGCCGAAACGGCTGGAGTCGTCAAGCGTAAAACCACGATCAGCCCATTAGGCCAACGCGGGACCTTGATTGTCGATTATCTCTTCCAAATGCGCATTGGAACGTACGGCTGCGAACCGGACGGGATCGTCCTTGGTACAAGAATACTTGTAACGTGAGCCTTTGGGGATCTCGATGATATCGCCATTGGTGACCTGCTTGGAGTCATTGCCAACGGTGAAATCCATGGAGCCTTGCAGCACATAGTAGAACTGTTCGTGTTCGCTGGCTTCGTGGTCTTCTTCATAGCCATTCGGTAATTCAAAAAGCCCGAACGCGGAACGCTCGCCCTCGATCCATGTGATCGACGTACCTGCCTTGAACGGCTCTTCGAGTGATTCCAACAATTTGTAGTAACAGTCTGGAATTCCCTCGATAATAGCCTCGGATTCGCCTTCCCCTTTTTCCGCGTGCTCCCCCGTATCGACGATGCTTTGCGAATACTCGATGGTTGGTGCCTCGTCAGGCAAAGCTTCGTCTTCCGCGACGCCGACGATGCCCCAAGTCTGATCCTTGATGTATAGATAGGCGAGATTGCCGTCCTCGGTGGCTTTCATCGAGTGGCGCGCATTCGGCGGCACCAGGACGAAAGTACCTTTTTCGACCACCCGTCGGTCCTTGCCGACTACGGCGTTTATCTTGCCCAGTATTGGGAAAATAAGCAGTTCATTCGGGTGGTAGTGCAATTCTGAGCCGGTTCCTGGGCGTTTCTGGTTGAGGCAGTAGTAAAGATACTTCCCCTCGATGATTGGGGATTCCGCCGTCGACAAATGCGGCGTCAGCTTTACTTTCTCATACTCTTCGAAACGGTGAAACGGCATGGTCTTTCTCTCCCCCGACTGAGCCTGTACTCGGAATGTATCGTTTGCACCTAATTCATCAGGTGCACCAATTCTTGGCGGCGGAGTTTAGTGAGGCTCTGCCATCGGGTCAATTGAAAGCAACTAAACCTTTGCTCAAACTGGAATATTACCTTGACTATCAGGCCGATGACCGCCAAGCTGGTGGGTAACCGGCGGATCACTTGGTGAAACCGCTGGAGAGTGACAAAGCGCGAAGGCGCCGGGCGGGAGGAGATAAAAGCGGAAAAACCGCCAAGTCCTCCCTGTACGTAGCGGGTCGTGATTTGTTTGGATCCAAACGCAGGTAGGGAGGAACGGAATGTTAAAGATTTCCCAAAAAACAATTGCATATGGCGCTGCTGGCTTGGCGGCGTTCGCCTTCGCGGCCTCTCCGGCGCATGCCTGGAAGCCCTCCAAAGAAGTTGAATTGATTGCCCACGTTAAGACATCGTCCTCGACCTACGCCTTTGCGTCGGCCGTTTTGGCGGCGTTGAAGGGTGAAAATTTGATGCCGAATGGCGTGAGCTTGCGGTCCGTCCGCGGCGCGCGTGGCGGCAAGGCGCGGGCCTTTGTCGGCGTCAAGAATAAGGGCAACCCGCATATGATGCAGGCTCTGACCCCCTCGCAGATCAACAATCCGATCCTGTCGAAGTCCAAGGTCGACTATAAGCTGTTCCGCGGCGTCGCCATGATGGTTGTGACCCCTTTGAACATCACGGTTCCGGCGAATTCGCCCTATAAGACCATGAAAGACATCGTCGCGGACGCCAAAGCGCGCCCGGGTAAGGTTATCCATGGTGGCGGCGCGTTCGGTAACGTGGCCTCGCTGGTCGGCGAATTGTGGGCCCGCGAAGCTGGCTTCAAGGAAACCTATGTTGCCTACGAAAAGCAGGGCATGCTCGAATTGCTCGGCGGTCACATTGCCTACGGCATGCATAATCCGGCACAGATCGACAAGTATGTGAAGGCTGGAAAGCTCCGCATTATTGCGGCCTCCGAAAAGTTGCACGCTTATCCCAAGGTGCCGACGTTCAAGGAAAGCGGCTACAACTTCACGGTACTCAAGCAGTATCGCGGCTGGTGGATGTCGAAAGACGTGGGCGACGATGTGGTCAACTACTACATCGACGTGATGAACAAGGTTCGCAAGTCGGCTGGCTTCAAGAAGTATGAGAAGAAGTTCAACATGACGTCGACCTGGGTGACCGGTAAGGCGCTCGATAAGCTTCTCGCCAACGAGTACAAGAACTACTACAAGCTTGATACCGAGCTCGATCTGATCGGTAAGAAAAAGAAGAAAAAGAAGAAATAGTCGAGGTATCTAATAATGGAATTGGCGCTATCGGAAATAATCCGGTAGCGCTAATTCCTTTTTATAAATATTAATAGAGTAAGACTATGGGTGGTTTGAGAAAAATTATTGCCATATTTACTGTTGGCGACCGTCTATTAGTTACTTTATTTGCAATTTTATTAACACTATACGGACTCGAAACATTTAATTTCTTGAGGGCGTCTGGCGGTGAGGGTGTTGTCGGTTCCGCCTCTTTCCCGCGCGTTATCACCGTATTCGGGCTTTTGCTAGTCGTTCTATTTTTCGTTTCGCGCGGCACCCGTGATCTTGAAGGTGGGGATCTCAAAAAGCGCCTCTCGGAAGAATTGGTTGATTTGATGCCGCTATGGTTGGCAGTCGTTTATGTCGCCTGTTTCGAGTTCTTGGGCTATCTCATCGCCACTTTCCTCTACGTCACCATCAACATGAAATATCTGGGCCAAAAAACATGGCGCGGGTCCGCGATTTACGGCTTCGCCTTGATGGTGATTCTGTTCAGCGTTTTCTATTACGGACTGCTCGGCGAACTACCGCGCGGCGACCTCATCAACATGCATGAAGTGCTGCCGTTCCTCGACGATATCCGCCGTTGGGTTAAGAGTTAGGCGTCATGGGAAACACCTGGGACCTCTTGATGGATGGTTTTGCCATTGCGTTGCAATGGAAATACATCCTCTATGCGGTGACGGGCTGCTTCTTAGGGACGGTGATCGGCGTTCTGCCGGGCGTTGGCTCGGCCGGTGCGCTGGCGATGATGTTGCCGATCATCTTCAAGTTGGATCCGGCCGGGGCGGTAATGATGCTGGCAGCTACCTATACCGGCGTCATGTATGGCGGTTCGACCGCTTCAATTCTACTACGCGTGCCCGGTGATACCTCGGCGGTGGTAGCCTGCCTCGACGGCCACGAAATGGCCAAGCAAGGCCGTGCGGGTCCGGCGCTCTGCATCGCCGCCATCGGTTCCTATATTGCCGGTACCATCGCCGTCGTCGGCATGATGCTATTGGCGCCGCCCTTGGCCGAATTGGCGCTGCAATTCACCGCGCCGGAATATCTGATGCTGTATATATTTGGCCTGACGGCGGTCGCATCCTTCGCCAGCGATTCCCTTATTAAGGCGCTGATGTCGATGGTCCTTGGCTTGATGATCGCAACCATCGGCGAGGACATCATGACCGGCGCCAGGCGTTATACTTTCGGGCACGAGGCGCTATGGGATGGCGTCAATTTCCTTGCGGTGACGTTGGGCTTATTCGCGGTTTCCGAGGTGCTGGTCAACGCCAAGAAATTGCGCGAGGAATCGCTCGGTACCATTCTCGAACATCGAATCTATATAAAAATATCGGAATTCGTCGAAAGCATAGGTGCGATATTCCGCGGCGGCACCATCGGCTTCCTGATCGGCGTTCTGCCGGGCGCCGGAGCGGGCATCGCCTCTTTCGTGTCCTATTCGATCGAGCGTCAGGTGCACAAAACGCCGGACAAATTCGGTACCGGCATTATCCAAGGTGTCGCCGGGCCGGAAAGCGCCAACAACGCCGCCAGCGCAGGTGCATTCGTGCCTATGCTCGCCCTCGGCGTGCCGGGCTCCGCCACTACCGCGGTTATGCTGGGGGCGTTCCTGATCCTCGATATCGACGCCGGGCCACTAATGTTCCAGGAACGACCGGATATCATCTGGTCGTTGATTGCCGCCCTCTATATCGGCAACGTCATCCTGCTGGTCCTGAATCTGCCGCTGATCGGGGTTTTCGTGCAGATTTTGAAAATGCCGATGCGGGTGCTGTTACCTTTGATCATGGTTATTTCGATCACCGGTGTTTATCTCAATGACGGGCTGGTTTGGTCGATTTCGTTCCTGCTGCTGTTCGGCATTATCGGCTATTACATGCGCGTCTACGGGTTCCCGCTGGCGCCGGTCATATTAGGACGGGTGCTGGGACTAAAAATGGAGCTCAGCTTCCGACAGTCGATGGTGATGACCCAGGGCGATATTTGGTTGTTGCTTGAGCGTCCGATCGTCATCGTGTTCTTGATACTGTCGATCGTTTCGTTGTTCCTGCCGCAGATTCTCGCTCGCGTAACCGGCGATCGTAAGGTCGTCCTCGACGACGACGACTAAACGCTACTCACAAAGTGTGTTACGGTCGGCCCGCTTTCAGGGAAGGTATCGCTATGGCCAAAAACGTTCTTTTCATCATATCCGACCAGCACCAGCAAAAAGCTCTCGGCTGTTACGGACATGATTTCGTCAAAACACCGAACATGGACAAACTCGCCCAGCGCGGCACGCGCTTTTCGGCCGCCTATACCAGTTCGCCGGTTTGCGTGCCCGCACGCGCGGTAATCGCCACCGGCAAATACGTTTTCGAAACCGGCTATTGGGACAATTGTTTCGCCTATGACGGTTCGGTGCGGAGCTGGCATCACATGCTGAGCGAAAACGGCATGGAAGCGATTTCGATCGGCAAACTGCATTTTACGCGCGAGGAGGATCCGTTCGGATTTACCCGCCAGATTAACCCGATGCACATACATGACGGTGTCGGCGACCTTCGGGGCTCGGTGAAGCGCCCGATGGCACCGCCCTACACGAAGTGGCGAGGGATCGACCGGCTCGGCCCGGGCGAGAGCACCTACACCAAATATGACGCGGACATTACCGCAACCACCTGTGAGCTTATTCGCGAAAAGGCGGCCAATCCCGATGACAAACCGTGGGCGATGTTTTCTTCGCTGGTCTGCCCCCATCCGCCCTATTGCGCGCCGCAGGAGTTTTACGACCTCTATCCCACCGAAACCATGCCGAAGCCGAAACTGATCGATCCCGACGCGTCGTTGCATCCGTGGATGCAAAACTTGCAGCGGAACCGCAATTTCAACGATTTCGTCGATGAAGACATTTGCCGTCGTATCATGGCCAATTATTACGGATGCGTAAGCTATCTCGATTCCAACATCGGCCAAATTATCGATTGTCTCGACGAGTGCGGCCTCAGTGACGATACCGTCATTGTCTACACCTCCGACCATGGCGAAAATCTTGGAACCCGCCAGATTTGGGGCAAGTTGAATATGTACGAGGAATCGGCCGCTATCCCCTTGTTGATTGCTGGCGCCGATATCCCGGCCGGTAAGGTGTGCAACACACCGGTATCCCTGGCGGATGCCGCGCCGACGATCGTCGATACGGTCGGTTTGGGCTCGATGGTTGAGTCGGAGGAGTTGCGCGGGCGCTCGCTCGTGGATATTGCCCGGGCGCCGGATCAAATGGAACGGGTCGCTTTCAGCGAATATTACGGCCCCGGCGCCGACCGAGCGGCGTTTATGATCCGCAAGGAAAACTACAAATATATTTACTATGTGGGGTATGAGCCCGAGTTGTTCGACCTCGACAGCGATCCCGACGAACTCACTAATCTTTGCGGGAATCCGGAGTACCAGAGCGTTGTCGAAGACTGCGATGCGATCTTGCGAGGCATCGTGGATCCGGACGATGCGGATAGTCGCGCCTATAAAGACCAATGCGACTTGATCGAGAAGCACGGCGGACGGGATAAAATCGTCGATAAAGGCGCGTTCCAGGGCAGCCCCGTGCCTGGAGAGAAGCCTGTCTTTGTGACCTAGCGGTGTCGGGTCAGGTCGTCGCGGTCCCTTTAACCGTTACTCGGTGCATCATTCTGCGCTCGTCGTCGTCGTAATCGCCGATGGCGCAGTGCCAGGCCCCACGATTGTCCCAGCATAGTATATCGCCCGGCTGCCAATGGTGACGGTAGACGAATTGGGGCTGGGTCGCGTGGCGTCCGAGATAATCGAGCAAATTGTCGCTTTCCTCGCGGGTAAGCTCCTCGATGTAATCGGTATAGCCGGGGTCGACGAATAAGGTCTTGCGGCCCGTATCCGGATGAACTCGCACCACCGGATGACTGACCGGGGGCCGTTCGTTGAAGTGCTCTTGCTTGATCATTTGTTGTTTATTTAGCCGATTCTGGACGATCGAGGAGCCGAGCGCAAAATCGTGTACGGCGGTGAGGCCCTCGAGGAATGATTGCATCGATGGTGACAATGCATCGAATGCGGCACCGGCGCTTGCGAACAGAGTATCGCCCCCCG
Source organism: Rhodospirillaceae bacterium (assembly GCA_003444235.1). Classification (GTDB taxonomy): domain Bacteria; phylum Pseudomonadota; class Alphaproteobacteria; order UBA8366; family UBA8366; genus UBA8366. The sequence continues at coordinate 2,624 of DLVK01000042.1, read as the reverse complement.
CTGTGGGACATTCGAGCGTGTGCATGATCGAGGCTTGTGCCGGTATTTCCTGATAGCTGAAATCCGAATGCCAAAACCAGCCCGCCTTGGCACGACCGACATATTCGCCTTTTTCCTTCACGTTGGAGACGACGAAAATTTCCGGATTATCCGACATCAGGTTTTCCGAAAGCACATGACGATCCAGTTCACCAAATCGTTTGGCGAACGCGACATGTTGGTCGGGCGTCAACTTTTGGCCGCGGATCAACAGCACCGAATTCGTGGCAAAGGCGTCGTAGAGGCTTTTGAACACGTTGTCGCCCAGAGGTTCGGCGAGATCGATGCCGTGGGCTTCGATGCCGATATTCGGCGTCAACTTGGTGAATTCGACTGCCATGCTATTCCGCCGCGGATTCTGCTTGCGGTGGATTGACCGCCTTGGACTTGAAGTCTTCTACCGACCCGTCACTCAAGGTGACGCCGGACGTTTTGATCATTTGGTCCGGTACTTTTTCGAGCTTGTTATAAAAAGGATGATTGTGCTCGACGACCGGATTGTTGCGTGCTGCATTGTAATGGCAAAGCAGTCCGTAACGCCGTTTGTCGGACCGATTTTGATCCGAGCGGTGGAGCACATTGCAGTGAAAAAAGGCTGCATCGCCCGGCGCCAGCTCGGCATGGGCAATTTCATAGATTTCTTCGATTTGCGCTTGGCGTTCCGGCTCGACGCACATTTGGTCGCCGTCGGTCAGCACATGATCAAGTCGGCCCGCTTCGTGACTTCCCTTCAGGAACTTCAGGCAACCATTCTCTTGCGTGGCTTCGTCGATAGCAACCATGACGCTCGCCATAAGGGGGCGCAGGCATCCGTTGTAGTACCAATAGCCGTAATCCTGGTGCCATTCCCAAGAACCGCCGCCACCCGGCAGTTTCGCGGACAGCTTGGAATGGTAGTGATAAACCTCGCCACCCAGCAACGCTTCCAGGGTATCGACCATGCGTTCGCAGCGCGCGACTAAGCCGAAAGTGCCGTCGCCGGGATAGTTCCACGAGACAAGCTGGGTCGAGCCACCTTCGAGATCGGTTCTGGAAAAGAAATTCTTATTGATATTAGGATCGGTTTCGAGTGCTTCGGTGATCAGGGACACTTCTTCGGCGTCGAACAAACCTTTTTTGATGACGAAGCCGTCGCGTCGATAGGCGGCCAATTCCTTATCGTCGAGCGCAGAGGTCATTGTTCTGCCGTGAATCCTGCGCCGTTGGAGTTTTGAGTGCTCATTTCGTGGGTGTCCTTATCGAACACCCGGCGAGTGACCGTTTCGAGATCGACCCCCGTCACCCGAACGAAACGGGCGCCGGCGGTATATTCGATCGAGTGGATGGCCCCTGGTGCGAAAATGCCCGCTTGGCCTGGCTCGAGCCGGTATGCCTTGCTGACCTCGAGTTCTTCTCCACTTTCATCGTAATCCCATTCGGTCATGTCCGTATGCCCGACGGCCTGGCCGTAAACCGCCCAGGAGGACCCGTGATCGTGAGGAGGGGCGCCGTTGGCGTGATCGAAGATGTGGAAGAGGAGATTGAAACCGGTTTCTTCGTCGCGATAGACCGTATGGCGGCCTTCTTCTCGGTCCGGGCCGAGATTTTCGGCAATGAATTCCTTGTTCTCGAGCAACTTCTCCATCGAGACGCGGATCGATTCCCGCGCCTCGTCACCGGGAAGCGTTCGCATTGCGCTACGGCAATCGGCGATGAATTCGTCTTTGCCGTAGGTCATCTTTAATCGTCCTCGGGTTCGAAACCCGGCTCGTAACGGGCCCTGTCGGCTTTGCCGTCAATCGGATTGCCCTGGTTGATTGGGGCTGAGGTGTCCTTGCAAACGTAGAAAATAACATCTTCGTCTTCAGGGTCGGCAATGATCGAATGGGGCGTATTGGCCGGGATATGAATGACCCAGCCGGTCGGCGCTTTGAATGGAACGCCATCAATTTCGCCCATCAGCGTGCCCTTCATGACGAGATTGAATTGTTCGTTGTCATGCTGATGCAGCTTCGATCCCGTGCCACGTGCCTTATGCACCATGCCTACATGCATGCGTTTGCCGGAGACGGCGATACCGAATGAGGTGGATACACCCGGTGCCAGCGTTTCGCCTTCGTCGGGATTGAGTTTGTGGACGTGTTTCGACATGGGCTCCCTCCTAATGTCGGTCGTGATGATACGATTTCGATTTTTCTAACGAGTTACATGATCGGTTCACCTAGTACCATATTGGTTTATAATCGAGCGGTCAAAGCAGTGCAGGGCAGGGCGAAAATGTCCAAGTATTTCATGTATTTCGACGAATTGCCGAAGGAGAAGTTCGCCGTTATTACCTCTGCTTTCGGCCATAAGGTCAGGGGCGATCAGATAGTCGTGTCCATGGCCCAAAAAGAACCTGGCACGGGTTCCAAGACCCATACGCACAAGGTCGAGCAGTTCAACTACGTCGTTAGCGGCGAAATGTTGGCTGTCGTCGATGACGAAGAACGCCGCGTCACGGCCGGTGGGCTGATCCATATTCCCATCGGCACGCCCCACAGTTTCATTGCGGTGGGCAAAGAGCCGGCGGTTTTTTTGAATATCAAACACAAAGCGGAAGATAT
>DLVK01000563.1:0-5011 GCA_003444235.1 Rhodospirillaceae bacterium | reverse complement strand
CACAGTTCAATCTCGGCGTGATGTATCGCAAAGGACGCGGTGTCGCCAAGAACGATAAGGTTGCACGGCAATGGTATGAAAAAGCCGCCGACCAAGGCCATCCTATTGCCCGGCGTGTCATCGAGGTCATGAAGGCCTACAAAATCGGCGAATAATCAACGTCGCTTCGACATTTCCTCGATCAAGTCCTCATCCAGAGTAAGACCGAGTCCGGGACCATCTGGCATCTTACAATTACCGCCGTCGAATAGCGCACCACCCTCGGCAACGGGTTCGTCGTCGATCCGCAGGTGATAATCCATCCCCGGGTCGCAAGCCACCAACCGCACCGCCGCATGCATATGTCCGGTCGCCGTATCTAGCAGCCGGCTGCCTTGGGTCCAGTCGATGCGTACCGGTAGGTTGGCGGCCTCAGCGGTACGGATAATCTGCATGGCTTTATAGAACCCCCCACACTTTCCGAGCTTCACGCTCACCATATCGGCGAGATGATTGTTTGCAATTTCGAGCGCGATCGCGAGGGAGTAGATCGCTTCATCGGCGATCACCATCTGCGGAATCGCATCGGAAATTTGCTTCAATCCTTTGAGATCGTGATAGGGAATCGGTTGTTCCACTGCGATGTTGGGAGTGGCCGGAAAACGACGACGCATCACCTCGATCGTGTCCTTTGCCGTGCCCCAAGTAGTGTTCGGGTCGGCCATGACCAGCGCCGATGCCGGTATGTTTTCGACGATCGCTTCCAACCGGTCCGCATCCGCATCCAAGCTCTCCGCGTGGCCGGTCATTTTAGGCTCGAAGCAGGTATAGCCGACTTTAATCAATTCCGCGGCGAGTTCGCCGCTCTCTTCCGGACTTTGCCGGGGCATGGTCGCCATCAACCCGAATTCGGTCTGAAAACCACCGCCCAACAAGTTATAGATCGGCTGTCCCGAAGCCTTACCCATGATGTCGTAGAGAGCGATATCGATCGCCGAGCGCGCACCGTTATTTCCGTGCAGGAATAACTTATCCAGCCGGTCGTGAACGGCGCCGATCTGGAATGGGTCCATACCCATGACAACCGAACCAAACAACTCAACCGCAGAAACGATAGAGGCCTGTGTCTCGCTGGTGACCGGATGCGCACAGGCCTCCGACCATCCCGTGACCCCCTCGTCGGTTTCGATTTTGACGAAGATATTTTCCTTATATTCGATGTCGGCGAACCAAGTCTCACGAGCATGGACTTCGGTGCCGTCTTTCTTACCCGAGCCGAAAAGCTTGTGATATTCCGCGCTGGGCTTCATCCAAACGGGAATGGGAGTGACGGACGTAATTTTCATGGAAACTCCTGCCTGTGCTCCTAGCTCGCCGGCGCCAGCAAACTTTCGGCTTCGAGCAACGGGTAGAGCCCGCCGGCCATCAGAACTCGCAACAAGGAGTCCGGCACGCTGCGTGCCCCGAGACTTTCACCCGTATCCAGATTCTTGACCGAAAAATCCTCGAAGGAAACTTCAGCTGTTTGTCCTTCGTCGAACAGCTCGGCGACACCGGGGCATTCGAGAGCCGGCAAGCCGAAATTGACCGAATTGCGGTAAAATAATCCGTTGATACTTTCGGAAACCAGGCATCCCACCCCTAGCAAAGCCAGGTTACGCGCCGCCGGGCGCGACGAGCCCATGCCGAAATTGCGTTCGGAGACGATAATGTCGCCTTTGTCCATTTCATCGACCCAACCCGGCCGCATGGCATCGAAGATGTAGGGTAGCTGCTCCTCCGGCGTGAAATAATAGGCGCGGTTGGGAATGATTTGGTCCGTATTTACGTTCTCTGGAAATTTCCAAACTCGGGCGCGGACAATCTTAGATTCCATCGTCCCCTCCTAACTCAAATACGGCGTTGGGTCGGCGATGGCGCCTTCGACCGCGGACGCTGCCACGGTCGCCGATGAGCCCATATATATCTTCGCCGTCGGATCGCCCATGCGGCCCTTGAAGTTACGGGTCGACGCAGTGATTACGGTGTCGCCGGCCCCCACAATCCCCATATGCCCGCCGCCACACGCGCCGCAAGTGGAATTGGTTACCACTGCGCCTGCTTCCATGATGGTCTCGATGATGCCCGCCTTGAGTGCCCGGCGATAGATGCTCTGGCTTCCGGGCGTAACGATAAAGCGCGTGCCTTTGGCAATCTTCCGGCCCGCGAGCACCCGCGCGACGCTGGCGAGATCATCGAAGGTCCCGTTGGCACAGGACCCGACGAAACACTGGTCGAGCCGGGTGCCGGCGACGTCGCCGACCTTGGCGGAATTGTTGACCACGCTGTCGGGCAACGCGACCAGCGGTTCTATTTCGCTGAGATTGATCTCACGCGTATCGAGGTACCTCGCATCGCTGTCAGGCATCTGCGGTTCGAACGGCACGTCGGTCCGTTCCTTCACATATTTCAGCAAGGTTTCATCGGGTTCGAAGGTGGCGAATTCCGCCGAGAGCTCCGCTCCCATGGTCGCCATCGTACGCCTGGCATCGATTGCAAGGGTGCCGAGCGCCGGTCCACCAAATTCCACATTCTGGGAAACGTGTCCGCCGAATTCGCCGGCGATCTTGAAAAACACGTCTTTCATAAAAGCGTTTTCAGCGAGCTGGCCGGTGAGTTCGTAGCGAATGGTCTCGCCAACGCGAAACCAGGTCTCGCCCTTACAGATCGCATAAAACATGTCCGGCGAACCGACGCCGCGCGCCGCGCAATTCATCGCCCCGGCGCTGCAGGTATGCGAGTCACTACACAGCAGCACGCCTCCCGGGCGGGCATAGCCATGCTCAGCCATCAGGACATGGCAAATTCCCTGGTCGTAGCCGATATCGTGGAAATTCTCGATGCCGAACTTTTCGACGAAGGCACGTGCGGTCGCGTGCGATTGCGCGCTACCCACATGCGCCGCCGGCGCCCGGTGATCTATCACCACGACTACCTTCGAAGGGTCGTCCACATGCAATATCTCGCGCCACACGCTCGCCATAAAATTATTGTCGAACAAGCACGCGACATCGACTTTTACCGTCGCCAGGTCCCCCGGCTTCACCGGCTCGCCTCCGCCGGCACGGCTTAAAATTTTCTCAATTATGGTCATGCCCATAATCGGTCTCCCTCAATTCCCGATTATTCCGCGGCGCGCTTGTCTCCCCCGACGGCGTACCGCTCCTCGAGCTCGTCGAGGAATTCCACATCGAGCATACTGTTGAGTTCCTCGAAGTTGACGCACAGGTCCGGCCGGTCAGACGGCTCGTTTGCCTCGATCATCGCTTCGAATGCATCAAGTCCGTTGATCATGCCCCGTACCGCGGAGGTGGTCAGTAGCCTCGGATAGGACACCGCAGCCACGCCCATATCCTGCAGCTTCTTGGGCGGGATCAATGGCGTTGTCGATCGGGCACGAATGCCAAGCCCCATATTGACCGTCAGCGGCTTATCCACATTAGCGGCCACGGTGCGAATGTCCTCTTCGGACAGAAGCGCATCCGCAAAGAGAAGATCGGCGCCGGCTTCCGCATACAGGTTCAACCGCCGTATCGCCTCTTCGAGCCCGAGCGGGCCGCGCGCGTCCGTGCGCGATTTGATGATGAAATCCGGATCTTTTTTGGCATCGCTCGCGGCATGAATCTTCTCGACCATCTCTTCCGCTTCGATCACCGACTTGCCGACCATATGGCCGCAACGTTTCGGCCAAGTTTGGTCTTCGAACATCACCGCAGCAACGCCCGCTTTTTCGAACGCCTGGGTCACGAAATAAACGTTAACCGCGTTACCGTAGCCAGTGTCTGCATCCGCATGCAGCAGTAGATCACAGCAATCGGCGATCTTTCGGCAGTTGGCTAGATTTTCGTCGAGCCCCATCAAACCCCGATCCGGGTAGCCGGTGTGGCATTCGGAAAGACCGGCACCTGAAATGGCGCCGCTTTTGTAGCCACGACTTTCCACGAGGCGCGCGCTATAGCCGTCAAAAATACCGGGTGAGACCAGTATTTCCGGTGCCTCAATCAGATCTTTCAGCCTTCGGCCTTTACTCTTGGTTTCCGCCATGATTGCCTCCTATCTCACCACTATTGGCGTAGTGGCGTAGTTTTCGTTCAATTCGTCGAAGAAAGGTTGTCGTTTAGACCGCCCGAATCGCCAAAGGAGAATTCCAGCCCCCCGCGAGGTTCCAGCGCGTTGACTAAATCCTTGAAATGTTTACCCTTGCTCACACGTTCGCTCCCCGAAGACGTTGTCGCAATCGGCTATTCATTACGGTCTTTCGGGAGAGAATGGCGCCGATTGTGCCGCCAAGCAAGTGGCCAACGGGATCAGGGAGAGACATTTTGGACCGCACCGCTAGCAAGCTGGTGAATTTCTCACAAAAGCTTCGGTTCGAGGACTTGTCGCGCCGCGCAATCCGCAATGCCAAAGCGCGCCTGATTAATTGCTTGGGCGTCAGTCTGGGCGCCTATGACGCACCGCCGGTCCAGGTCGCCCGCAAGCTTGCTTATCCGGTCTCGACCGGACCTACCGCTCGTACATTCGGGACTTTGACCCGGACCACACCGGACCTCGCCGCTTTCGTGAATTCGGCGATGACGCGCTTCCTCGATATGTCGGATACGCGCATTCGTGAGGCGGTAAGCCACCCCGCCGACGCGCTCCCCGGTCTTATCGCCATCGCCGAAGCGGAGGGCTGCTCCGGCAAGGATCTGCTGTTGGCTCAAATCATTGCCTACGAAGTGCAGTGCCGTTTCGTCGACGTAGTACCGATCAACCATAAAGGTTGGGACCAGACGTCAGTCGTCGCCATGGGAACCGCGCTCGGTGCCGGCCGACTTCTCGGTCTCGACAAAAACCAAATGGCGAATGCCCTTTCCCTTGCCGTCGTGCCCACGGTTTCGCTTAACCAGACACGCACCGGAAAAGTCTCCATGTGGAAAGGCATGGCGGGCCCTGCCGGCGCCCGGCAGGGTGTTTTCGCCGCCCTGCTTGCCCGTGAAGGCATGACCGG
>DLVK01000320.1:1595-6430 GCA_003444235.1 Rhodospirillaceae bacterium | reverse complement strand
CTTCGAAAGTCTCCGGATCAACCGACGGGTCGGCGACTTCGGCGCCATCGTAGAAGGCTTCGGTAATCTGACGATAGCCGAGTTTATTGCAGACGGTAATCCAGGGTTCCATCACCGCAATAGCGTCGACTTTGCCGTCGTCGAGAAACTTCAGGCGTTGCTTGGGGCCGCCGACATGTCCGACGCGGGTATGTTCTTTCCCGAGATAGCCGCCCAGCATACTCAGCGAGATATAGTGCGAGCCCGCATGCATGTTGACCGCGACCAGCTTGTCTTTCAAATCCATGGGAATTTGAAAAGGAGAGTCGGCGCGAACGAAAATCGCCTGGGTCGCGACCGACGAGCGCTTGGAGAGCACGCGCACATCCTTGCAACTGTCCTGCGTACGCCGAATTTGGCCCCATTCGCAGGCGCGATAGAGGGCGAATTCGCCTTTCTCGATACCTTCATGCCAGCCATAAGAGGGAACCTGCGTGTGATCCTCGATCGGAACCTCGGGAACCTCCTTATCGCGATCACGTCCGGAGCCTGCCCGAACCAATTCCACATCAAGGCCTTCTTCTTCGAAGAAGCCTTCTTCCTTCGCCACGTGATAGGGCAGCGAGAAGACTGCGTTGTTCACCTCGATCTTCATTTCTTTGAGTGCCATGGTGCTCTCCTTTCGGAATTTGGCAAATTTCCCAAAGTTTCTATGGTATTTATCATAATACGGCAATTGGATTTTGATGCAGGATTAACAGCGCGGTATGTCCGACGACAGTCACCCTTTTTGGCAGTTTTCGATCGACGTCTATGGGCAAGACGGCGTTCCCGAAGCATGTATTGCGCTTCAGGAAACCTGCGGTATCGACGTGAACATATTGTTGTTTTGCTGTTGGGCCGGGTCGGCGGGACATCCGAGCCTTACGGCGGCAGAGATCACCACTGCGAATGACGCTGTATCGAGCTGGAACAAGGAGATGGTCCAGGGATTGCGCGCGGTGCGCAATCGATTGAAGGAAGGCTTCGACGGATTTGATGCGGAAGGGGCGGAAGCGCTTCGTCAGCGCGTGCTAGGTGTCGAAATCAACGCTGAGCACAAGGAACAATTGCGATTAGCGGAAGTCGTCGAAATCACTGAGAATCCGGACCTTACGCTGGACGAGCGCCTAGAGAATTGCGTTAGCAATTTAGCCAAATATTTTGCCGATGCAGCCGAAGGTGAACCGGCCCTACATGCTGAAATGGCGGCTATACTCGGGAACGTTTTTCCGGACTCTTCTAAAGCTGAAATCGAGGCGGCGATTACGAAGGCGTTCGCTTAAGCGCCTAACCCGCGGCTTGCTCTTTTTCTTTCCAACGGTGGACGATGTCGGTATCGATTCCGAACTGATCGAGCGCGCGCCCGACAGTCTGGTTGACGATATCGTCGATGGTACGGGGCCGGTGATAGAAAGCAGGAACCGGCGGGATGATGACGCAACCATATTGTGCGGCTTTGACCATCAACTCCAAATGGCCCTGATGCAGCGGTGTCTCGCGAACCATCAAGCCCACTTTACGGCCTTCTTTGAGGCAAACATCCGCAGCGCGCGAAATCAGATTATCGCTGAAGCAATTGACCACACCGGCGAGTGTCTTGATCGAGCAGGGGGCGACGATCATGCCTTCGGTTTTGTAAGAGCCCGATGAAATCGATGCGCCGATGTCTTTGAAGCTGTGGACTACATCAGCCAGCGAGCGCACATGTTCCAAAGAGAAATCTGTTTCCGCCGCAATGGTTTGAGCCGCCGACGGCGATAGCACTAAATGGGTTTCGATTTCGGGCACATCGTGCAGCACTTCGAGCATTCGGACACCGTAAATCGGGCCCGACGCACCGGAAATCGCAACGATCATTCGTTTTTGGTCGCTCATTGACCGTCTCTAACCATGCAATGTTGTAGTTAATGGGCAGCCTACATGCAGAACCTTGAGATTCCGAGTAAATTTTTGCGATGAAGGTGAGCGGTGGACCGCTGGTTTAGACTACTTTTCACCGGCAGCTGACGTAATGGGCTACGAATATTCAACGATATGCGCTTCGTGGTAGGGTGGCTGAATGTGACTGGGGGAGCAATTTCTTGTCTGGAAATGTGAAAAACGTCGCGATCGGCGGTTTGGGCGCCATCGGGATGCGAACCGCTGCGGCGGTTGATGTGGGTATAGAAGGGCTTGCGCTGAGCGCGGTTTCAGCCCGCGACATCGGGGCGGCGGAAAAGCGGGTCGCCGGATTTCGAAACCCGCCGCCGGTGTTGCCCTTAAGCGAATTGGCGGGCGTGGCAGATATCGTTGTGGAATGCGCACCGGCCGCTCATTTCGATGACATTGCCGAAACAGCGATCGAAGCGGGTTGCATATTCATTCCTTGCTCCTGCGGTCGGCTGGTCGAGCGCGGTGGTCTGATCGAGCGTGCGAAAGAAACCGGTGCACGCATTATCGTGCCAACCGGGGCGTTGGTCGGGTTCGATGCGGTGCGCGCGGCTGCGGAAGGGGAGATCAACGAAATTCGTATGATCACCCGTAAGCCACCGAAAGGTATTCATGGCGCGCCTTACCTCGAAGAGAACGATATCGATCTGTCCGACGTAAAAGAGCCGATGAAAGTTTTTGAAGGCACGGTACGTGAGGCGGCTGCGGGTTTCCCGGCTAATCTCAACGTTGCTGCGGCGCTTAGCATGGCCGGATTAGGGCCGGATGCGACTATCGTCGAGCTTTGGGCCGATCCCACGAAAACAAGAAACGAGCATCTCATCATTGTCGATTCCGACGCTACGCATTTCGAGATCAGTATCGCTGGAATCCCATCGCCGGATAACCCGGCGACCGGACTGCTCACGCCGTTAAGTGTCATTACGACACTGCGAGGGCTGGTCGCCAGTTTCAAGGTTGGCAGTTAGGTCTAGTAGCGTACCGACAGGAATCTAAGGCCGGCCAATATTCCGGTAATGCCGATAATCGCAAATCCCATCGCATAGCTGCCCGCGGTTTCGACGAATAAGGTGAAAATCGGTGGAATAACGACAAAAGACCCGAATGCATAGATTTGGCTGCCCGCAGTGGCAGCAGCGGCTTTGCCCGGAGGCGCCAGTTTAGAGACTTCGGAAAAGTAAAGCCCGACCCATCCGAGGTTGGCGTTGCCGAGCACGATACCGAGTACACACAGCAGCCAATACGAACCCCCGGCTGGGAAAATCGCCAGAATGAGAAAGCAGAGTCCCGTAATAATGCCGCTATAGCCCAGGATCAGTTTGGTGCGAATGATGCGGTCCGCTAGCACGCCCAGATAGACACGGGCTGCGATACTGGTGCCGTGGGCCAGACCGAAGATCAAACCGGCCCATTGCAATTCGAGGCCGATATCCTGCACTAGGTAAATCACTAAAAACGAAACCACACAGGCCTGGCAGCCGATCAGGGTAAAGGCTGCGATCGAGATGGCGCGGATCGGGCCCTTTTCGCAAACCAGACGGATAGCTTCGCTCACCTCACGGGGGCGAAGGTCGGCTTTAGGGTTACGGTCGTCGTCCGTGCGGGCGCGAAAGGGCTGGGCCAACAGTGCAGCCAGTAGAACCGCGCCGCCAATGATCAACATCGTTGTTTGCCAGCTGGTATTGAGAACCAGCGTCGGTACCAAAAAGCCTGCCAGTGCGCCGCCCACAGGTACGCTTGTCTGTTTTAAGGAGAACAAAAATGGACGCCATTCCTCGGGGCCCTTGCGCATAATCACGTGGGAGCCGGCCGGGTTCATCGGTCCGTGCGCCATGCCGAGAAGCAGGCCACTTAATGCGAAGCTCCAGGCTGTTCCGAAGGTAAAGATCACCATCGCCGCAGCCCCGATGACGAGCGCGATTTGGCAGCTTCGCATGGCGCCAAAGCGTGCGAAGGGGCCGCCGACAAACAACCCAAAACTCAATGCGGAAAGGTAGACGATTGCGGTGTAGATACCGGTGAAACTGACCGGAATATCGTAGCCTCGTGCGACCTCGGTCGGCGCGTTGGAAAAGGTATGCATCGCCATGGTCGTCAGGCCTTGAAAGACAATCAAAGCGAAGACGGGCGCTGCGACGTCGCGGTTCAAAAGTTCGCGCATATGTCGGGGCCTAGGGCCTATTCGCCCTTGTAGACCGGTTTGCGTTTTTCGTTGAAGGCGCGAATGCCTTCCTGACGATCCTCGGTTGGGACCATACGGTTGTAGGCTTCGATCTCGAACGCGTAGCCGTTTTTGACATCGATCTGCGTCGAGACATTGAGTGCTTTCTTGGCTTGCTTGATCGAGATCGGAGCGTTTCCTGCAATCCGTTCCGCGGTGGCCAGCGCCTCATCCATCAATTCAGAGTCTTCGCACACCTTATTGAAAATACCCCATTCCTTACCCTCTTCTGCCGAGCAAGGCAGTCCTGTCAGCAGAAATTCCTTGGCCCGGCGAATGCCGACAGCACGCGGTAGAAATTGTGTTCCTCCGGCACCGGGCATGATGCCGAGTGTGACTTCCGTAAGAGCAAGGCGGGCGGACTTGGCGGCATCCGCAAAATCGGCGGCAAGTACGAATTCACAGCCGCCGCCATAGGCGGCTCCGTTGCAGGCGGCGATGATTGGCGGCGGAACATCCAGCATTGTCAGCACGGCCTGTTCGAAAATGGCGTGTTGGCGCTGCCATTGTTCGTCGGTCATGCCGTTGCGTTCCTTTAAATCGCCGCCGGCGCAAAAGGCTTTTTCGCCGGCTCCGGTCAGGACGATACAGCGTACGTCTCCGTGATCGACATAGAGATCGCGCCATAGGTCACGAAGGTCGAACCCCATTTGCGTGTTTAAGC
>DLVK01000320.1:0-1295 GCA_003444235.1 Rhodospirillaceae bacterium | reverse complement strand
CGAGCCCCATTTGCGTGTTTAAAGCGTTTGCGGAGTTGGGCCGGTTAAGGGTGACGACCAACACGTGATCGCCGTGCCGTTCCAGTTTCAGAGTTTCGTAATCGGTGCGCATTTAATCCAATTCTCCGAAAATTTCGTCGTTGTGCTGTCCGATTTCGGGTGCGCGGTCGCGGAAGGGCGGGCGGGTGCCGTCGAAGGAAATCGGTGTGCCGGTAATCTTCACGGAACCGTCCGGCGATTCCTGGATGATCTCCAGCGCTTTGGTTTGCGGGTGTTCGTCCATTTCACCGGTGTTTTGGATCGGTGCATTCGGAACGCCGACATCGTCCAGTGCTTTCTGCCAATGGGAGCGCGGCTCGGTTTTCAACGTCTCGGTGATTTTATCGTTGATCGCGTCGCGGTTCTGGACCCGGTCCGGATTGGTTTTGAAGCGCTCGTCTTCGGGCCATTCGGGGTGACCAAGTGCAGCGGAAATTTTCTCGAACAAGCTGTTGTTCGCACCCGCTATCACCAGGAATCCGTCGCTGCACTCATACGCCTGATAGGGCACGATGCTTCGCATTCCGGACCCGAAACGGCTCGGCATTGAGCCGCCCGCATGGTAGGCGGCGGTATGGCTGGTCATCCAGGCAATCGAGGTTTCGTAGAGCGAAAGGTCGACAACACCGCCCTTGCCGGTAATTTCTCGCTCGCGAAGGGCAGCGGTAATACCGATTACCGACCACATGCCGGTCCCCATATCGATTATCGAGGTGCCGACACGCACTGGCGGTCGTCCTTCTTCGCCGGTCACGCTCATTAGGCCGCCGAAGGCCTGCATCAACGGGTCATAGCCTGGCCGATCGCTATAGGGGCCGGTGCTCCCGAAGGCACCAAAATTGGCGTAGATTAATTCAGGTTTTTCCGCCGTTAGCTCGTCCGGTCCGAGACCCATTTCGTTGGCTTTGCCGGGACGCATGTTTTGGATCACCACGTCGCCGGTTTTGAGGATCAATTTGCGCAAGCGGGCAAGTTCCGCGTCGTCGCGAAGGTTTACCGTTATCGATTTCTTGTCTCGATTGAGCGCATGGAACATGGCGCCGGTTCCATGCCAAAACGGTGGGCCCCAGTGCCGGGCATCGTCACCGTCGCCGGGTTTTTCGACCTTGATGACCTCTGCTCCGAGTTGCGCCAGTACCCACGCACCATAAGGCGCGGCAACGCTGGCCCCGAGTTCGAACACTCGTATGCCGTCGAGCGGCGTACACGATGTCACGCGAAATCCTCCCTTTTAAACCTGTTGGAAGCCGTTCCGG
>DLVK01000065.1:0-4077 GCA_003444235.1 Rhodospirillaceae bacterium | reverse complement strand
CGACAAATGATGGCAAGGGCATCCAAACAACAGCAAGGCGTATCTGTCGTCGTCGTCACCTATTGGACCGGCTTAGTGCTGAAGGAAAATTTGGAGGCGCTTCGACGCCAGAGAAATGTCCGAGAAATCATTTATGTGGATAACGGTAACCCGGTCTCGGTGCAAAATTGGCTCGACGAAATGGCAAAAAAATACAAAAAAATTAAGGTCGTCCGACCCGCTCGTAACACAGGTTTTGCCGCGGGTTGCAATTTGGGCGTGGCACACGCAAGTGGAGACTTCATCGCCTTGGTCAATCCGGACTGCATCGTAGAAACCGGTACTTTCACAAAAGCGCTAGGGATTTTTCGCAAAAGCAAAGATGCGTGGTTGCTCGGAGCAAATCTCGTCGGTCTCGATGGCAAGGAACAACGCGGTAGCCGCCGAGAAATATTGACGCCTTGGCGAGCCTGCGTAGAGGTACTGCGCCTTGACCGCATTGCACCCAACCATCCTTATTTTAAGCGTTTCCATCAGTTCGAAAGCGAACCCGTTGAGGGCAACCAACCGGTTCCAACTGTCTCTGGCGCTTTTATGGTAATCCGGCGAGTTGCTTACGAGCGAGTTGGAGGCATGGATGAAAACCTTTTTTTGCACTTGGACGATTCAGATATTTGCATGCGTATGGGGCTGCTCGGCGGACAAATTCTATTCTGCAGTAATTTACCGGTGATCCACCATCTCAGCACCAGCGATGTTTCTAGAACCTTCATCGAATGGCATAAGGCTCGAGGGACTAACTATTTTTTCTACAAGCACTACAACGGTATCTATCCGTATTGGTTTTTGGTGTTCGTTTCGTTGCTGGTGTGGAGCCGGTTCAGTCTGCTGGCGCCTTTCCTGCTAATTCGCGATTTACCCGATATGTTCAGCCGGCGTCGACGGCGAAAAGCTGAGGTGTGGTAAACGGCGTTACAGCGTCAATAAGTCCTGATTATTAGTTAGAATCGTTTGGACTGGCCCTTCAGCGATAATCTCGCCGCGATCCAATACGATAGCGCTGCTGCAAAGTGTCTCTAACAAACGCCTTTGCCGCGAAACCAACAACAGGGCACGATCAGCATGCACTTTTGTGGTCAGTATTTTGCAAATTTGTTCGGCAAATGTTGGATCAACATGCTCGAACACCTCGTCGAATAGCAATAGCGGGGCATTCGACGCAATCGACATGGCAACAGCAAGCCGTCCCGCAATGCCTGGCGGAAGTGTTTGAATAGCGTGCGTGGAAAATTGCCCGAGTTCGCCGATTCTTAAAGTTTCGCGAATAAAGGTATCCGACACCGAATTGCTGAAATTCCACAATATCGCCTGCAGTCGTATGGTGTCGGCAACACTCAATTTCAGATCGGTCCCGACACCAATTTCCATCGCGAGAGCGACGAGGCCCGTTCTCTCGATCGAACCTTTTTGCGGTGCAAGTAATCCACCTACAGCTCGCAACAAGCTTGTCTTGCCGCTGGCATTCCCGCCAAGTACCGCGATGCGAGCACCTGAATTCACCGAGAGGCAAACGTCCGTGAGCGCAACATTCTCGGTCGACTGGTTAGCCACGGATCCAGTCTTCGTATCGGATTGCCGAAAAGGCAACATTGCCAAACGATGTTTGAATGACCGACCTACTGTATCGAAATTCCGGAACGCGACGGTGACTTTGTCCAATTTGACGATGGGCTCTTTCATATCCAGTACGCCACCTTATTGCCAAAGCGGCGAAGCAATACGACCGCAGCGCCGAGCGCAACCGCCGTCGCAACCACCGCGAAAAGCAATGAAAATTCGCTAGAGTCTCGGCCTGTAAAGGGGATACGGATGAGATTCACATAATGAAACGCAGGGTTCCAATCGTTTAAATACTGATATCGACCGAGTACGTCGGATGGCCAAATGATCGGCGTTAGAAAGAACCAAATATGCGTTAGCCAGGAAACGAACTGTGGCAAATCGCGAAACCGCGCACACGCAATTCCGACGATGGTGCTGATCGCAAATACCGAAAGCGTCAACAAAAACAATCCAGGGAATATAGAAACCGAGAAGCCGAGCGGCCTATCGAACGATATCGAATAGATTAAGAGGACGATCCCAATCGACAACAAAAATACGAAAAAATTACGTAAGCAAATTCGGAGGTAAAATGCCGGCAACGGTTGCGCGGTATATCGGAGTGATCTTAGGTTTGAGCTGAACAGGGAACAGGACTGGTTCACACTCAAAGAAAGAAAGTCCCAGACCAACACGCCGAGCGCCAACTGCAAATAATAAAGATCGAAATCCAATATCGATCGCTTGAAGATTGCGCCGAAAAATAGACCCAGCAATACAATCATCGTGATGCTCGCGAAAGACCGCCAAACCGGCCCCAGGTAACTACGCCGAAAACTGTCGCGAATGTCGATCACGGCGCAAGCAAGAGCGAAACGAACTGTGGATCGGACGGAAAAGTCCATCTGCGTTCCTTATTTGGAAAATTCTACGGTTACCTGATCGGATCGAATTACGGATCGGATCGCTATTGTAGCTTTGCGGCCCGCGGATCGCCAACACCATTATAGCTAATACGAGAATGGTATCGGCCGTGATCTTGATCACATTTCTTAACGCAAAATGAACATATTATCGGGGTCGACATATGCTACCGTCTGTAATTGCAACTGAAAGGAGTCACCATGTCTAAGATTCTAAAAACCGCTTCTTTTATCATCGCTACGACCTTTTTCTCCGCCAGCGCATTAGCCCAAATGGGTGCCCCAGTCGTCACTCCAACAACTGTCGGCGAATCTGCGCGCCAAGCGGAATCGTCAATTTCGTCCCAGGCTCAACAATCTGCATCCGAATCGGCAAAATCCATGGCAGACGACAAGAAATCCATGGCTGAAAAAGGCAAGTCGGATGCAGAGGATAAGGCCAAGGAGAACATGCCGAAAAAATAGCCGGCTGACCTACTCTAAATAAGAAGTATCACCCGGCTGCTTGGACTAATCGAAGCGGCCGGGCCGGAGTTCATATAGGAACTCCGCTCCCTTGAAAGCGAGCAATCCCTTACCGTAGAGTGCGCGGCAAGGAATTTTCAAAAACCACCAGCAAGCTTTCGGGGAAAATCATGTCCTATACCCATCTCGAATTCGACATCAGCGACAAGATCGCCACTATTACCTTCAATCGACCCGAGGCGCGTAACGCGCTGAGCGAAGAGATGCGGGGAGATATCGAAAACGCGCTCGCCGAAGTCAAAGCAAAAGCCGGCGAAGACGTAAAAGCGGTGATCATGACCGGCGCCGGCGGGCATTTCTGCGCCGGCGGTGACGTCAAGGGCATGGCAAAACGCAAGATGACGCCGATGGATCACCGCACCCGCATGCGGTCCGGGCATCATCGCATTTACGACATTCTGCATTTGGAATTGCCGGTCATAAGCCTTGTCGATGGAGCAGCTGCTGGCGCGGGCTGCAATATCGCGCTTCTGGCGGACTTCGTGTTCGCGACTCCCCGTGCGTTCTTCATGCAAGCATTTGCCCGTATCGGCCTGGTGCCGGATTGGGGTGGCTTCTACATCTTACCGCGGCTAGTCGGCCAACAGCGTGCGAAGGAATTGATCTATTCCGGCCGGCGGGTGTACGCGGAAGAGGCGAAAGAACTCGGGATGGTGCTGGAGGTCGTCGACCAGGAAACCGCGATGGAGCAAACACGAGAGTTCGCCAGCCGTTTCACCCATGCCTCCACAGATGCCATCGCCGCGGCGAAGAACGTGCTCAATCAATCCTATAATCTCGATTTCCGCACTTTGATGGAGCTTGAAGTCTATGCCCAGTGCTTGGTACGCGAGACCGATTTTCATAAGGAAGCGGTGCGACGGTTCAAAGACAAAGAGCCGCCGCTTTACGATTGGGAGAAATTGGCGGGCCTCAAATAAGGAGAAATCCGATGACCGAACAGCTCTCCCCAGCAAAAAAGTTGAAAGCACTCATTGAGACTGGCGAAACCATCTTGGTACCGGGCGCCCACGACCCGCTGATGGGGCGCATTCTCGAACGTATGGGG
>DLVK01000044.1:2260-3092 GCA_003444235.1 Rhodospirillaceae bacterium | reverse complement strand
TCATTCTCTGCACCGGTCGAGATGACGAGTTCAGTGTTAGCGAAATCAAGAAATGGGGCAAATCGGTTTGGGCTTGGGGCATCCTTGTCTACACCCCGCCGAAAATGCCGCTCGATCATCCCAGTTTAGAGCCGATTTGGAAGGCCGCAGCCGATCACGACCTGTCGATAACGCTGCATACCTTTACAGTAATGCCGCCCTACGCACCGGGGGGCACCGACAATTGGGAAAATCTTTTCCTGCAACGCTCGGCGTCCCATCCCTGGTGCGGCATGCGGAACGTGGCATGCATTCTCGGCTCGGGGTTGATGGACCGATATCCGGATATCCGGGTTGGTTGTCTCGAGGCAGGCCACAGCTGGCTGCCGTTCTGGATGGCGCGGATCGACGAGCATGCCCGCACGATTCCGAGCGCACTGCCGGAGAGCCTCGACAAGTTACCGAGTGAGTTCGTGCATAGCGGACGCTTTTTCCAGAGCATCGAAATACCTGAAGGCGAGAAGCTCACCAACATGATTATCGATTTCTTGGGCGAGGATATCCTGATGTATGCGTCGGACTATCCGCATGGCGAGAGCCATTTCCCGGAATCGGTGGACATGGTCATGGACTGGGATATGTCCGATGAGCGTCGCCATAAGTTACTATGGGAAAATGCGTGTAAATTTTATGCGCGCGCGCCCGTCAATTGATGGTCGATTGATGGGGTAAATTGAAAGGGGTCTGAAGTCGCCATGCCGAAAATTGATAAAGTCGAAGTCCGGGTCACCGATTACACTTCGCGTTTGCAGCGCACGACGATGCATGGCGACTACGACACCGGCGCGGCGGG
>DLVK01000044.1:0-1938 GCA_003444235.1 Rhodospirillaceae bacterium | reverse complement strand
CGGGTACGCTGCTGGGCAAGCCGTGCCTGATCCGGATTTTTGCCGACGGCATTATCGGCTACGCACAGGTGCGCCCGACCACGCCCGGCCATTCCATGCCGGATACCTGGAAGAGCGTCACCGGGGCGTTCGAGGAGATTATCGGCCCCATGCTCATCGGTCGCGATATCTTCGATCTCAATGCGATATACGCCGAATTCGACATGATCTTGCCCTTCAACCCGGTCGTGCGCACATTGTTGGATTTTGCCCTCCACGACGCGCAGGGCAAGGCGACCGGGCAACCGGTCTATAACCTGCTGGGCGGCCTTTCTCAGGAGAAGCTGCCGCTTGAGTGGTCAATCAGCATGTATGACGATCCGCAACGGAGCATTAACGATGCGCTTCGGGGCAAGCAGGAGTTCGGCATCAACGTCGCGTGCCTAAAGGCGGGATCGCCCAAGGGTTGGCGCCACGATGTGGAGTCTTTCGAGAAGCTGCGCGAGGCGTGCGGCCCGGATATGCAGCTCGGCATGGACCCCAACACCGCCTGGAGCGTACCGGAGACGATTTTGGCGTTGGAAGCAACCCGCGATGCCAGGCTCGACTATATCGAGCAGCCGATCGAGCGGCGCGATCACACGGGTATGGCCCATATCCGCCGCAACGCGCGGGGCACCATGGTGATGGCGGACGAAGCAGTGATGAGCGTCCAAGATGCTCATGATCTCGCCAAGGCGGAGGCATGCGACGTATTTTGCTTCAAGCTTTACCGTATGGGCGGGTTGAAGGTGGCGCAAAAGATCGCCGGTATTGCCGAAGGCGCGAATATCCTTATCAATATCGGTGGACTTGCGGTGATGTCGCAGTTGGAAGCGGCCGCTGCGGCGCATTTTTACGCGAGTCTGCCGGCGCGTCGTTGCATGCCGGCCGGTGAGTTTATCTTCGGACTTGGGGTTTCCGGCGAAGATCCGCTGGTGCCCGAAACCGATTTCAGGATCGAAGACGGTCACGTCGTCCCGCCCAAGGGCCCGGGCTTCGGGATCGAGATCGACGAAAAAATGTTGGAGAAATACACGCTCTATAAGGAGGAAATTTCATGAACGCTCAAGTCGCAGAACTGGACACGGCTGCCGAAATTCCGCCGGTCACCCGCATCGTCGCCGAATGGGTGGCAAACCTGAAATATGAAGACATCCCCGAAGAGACCCTCGGCCACGCCAAGCGTGCGCTGTTGGACAGTCTCGGCTGCGGCATTTTCGGCAGCCGCCAGGAATGGTGCCGCTTGGCGACCATGGTCGCCGCAGAGAATTCGCCGGGTGGACCGTGCACGATTTGGGGTACCGACAAGAAGGTCGGCCCGATCGACGCTGCAATGGTCAACGGCACGGCTATCCACGGCTTTGAAATCGACGATCTTCATGTGGAATCGATGCTGCATCCGGGTGCGGTCATTCTGCCGGGAGTCATTGCTTTGGCTCAGGCACGCAATTTGTCGGGTAAGGATATTTTGCGCGGTCTCGTTGCCGGCTACGAAGTCGGTATCCGCACCGCAATCTGTTCTTCGATCGAGCATAAGCTGAAAGGCTTTCACATGACGGCGACCAACGGCACCATCGGTGCTGCCGCCGCCGCCGCCGCGACGCTCGGACTAGACGTGGAACAGACCAACGATGCCATCGGTATTTCGGTGAGCTTTGCTTCCGGTCTCTACTCCGCACGCAAGGGGGCGATGACCAAACGGTTGCATGCGGGCCTCGCGTCGCGAAGCGGCGTTCTGGCCGGGTTGCTGGCTGAAAAAGGCTTCACCGGCGCCAAAGACGGGCTCGAAGTCGATTTCGGCGGGTATTTCTCGACCATGGGTGATGACTCCGATCTCTCGATCATGACCGACGATCTCGGCGACCGCTGGCATATCAACGACAACGGCTTCAAGGCTTATGCCTCCTGCGGCAGCAC
>DLVK01000113.1:1026-3258 GCA_003444235.1 Rhodospirillaceae bacterium | reverse complement strand
GATCGTCGAGTTCATGACCTTCAATTTCGCTATGCAAGCGATGGATCAAATCATCAATTCGGCGGCTAAGACGCTCTATATGTCCGGCGGCCAAATGGGCTGTCCCATCGTCTTTCGCGGCCCCAACGGGGCAGCGGCCAGAGTGGCCGCACAGCACTCTCAATGTTTTGCGTCTTGGTATTCGGCCATTCCAGGAGTCAAAGTGGTCTCTCCGTGGGCGGCTGCCGATGCCAAAGGTCTTTTGAAGTCGGCGATCCGCGATCCCAATCCGATCATCTTCCTCGAGAACGAAATTCTTTACGGCAACAGTTCAGAAGTGCCGGACAGCGATGACTGGGTCGTTCCCATTGGCAGCGCCAAGGTGGTTAGGGCCGGCAACGATGTTACGCTCGTGGCGTTCTCGATTATGGTCGGCAAGGCGCTTGAAGCGGCAGAAATTCTAGCGGCTGACGGAATCGAAGCGGAGGTCATCGATCTCAGAACCCTTCGTCCTCTCGACGACGCCACCATCATTCAATCGGTACAAAAAACCAACCGCGTCGTCACCTGCGAGGAAGGCTTCCCGCAATCAGGCATTGGGGCTGAAATTTCTGCGCGCATTTCCGAGCAGGCTTTCGATTGGCTCGACGCACCGGTTGCACGCGTGACCGCAAAGGATGTTCCATTGCCCTACGCCGCGAACCTTGAAGCCATGGCCTTGCCGCAGGCAAACGATATTGCCGAAGCTGCCAAATCCGTTTGCTACCGATAAGGCGAGGGAGGGAAAGCAAAATGCCAGTTAAAATTCTGATGCCCGCTCTATCGCCGACCATGACCGACGGTAAGCTCGCGAAATGGCATGTAGCCGAAGGTGACAACGTCAATTCAGGCGATGTAATCGCAGAAATCGAAACCGACAAAGCGACCATGGAGGTCGAAGCTGTCGAAGAAGGAACCGTCGGAAAATTGCTGGTATCCGAAGGAAGCGAAAACGTCGCCGTCAATGCGGTGATCGCCCTCCTTCTGGAAGAAGGCGAAAGCGATGGCGATCTCGAAGGTGTCGACGTTTCGACGGATGCCGGCCCCGCGCCAACACCCACACCGGCGCCAGAACCGACACCTGCGCCCGCGGCTCCGGCGCCAGCGCCGACACCACCTGCAACAAGCGCAGACAATGCCCAGCGTATTTTCGCCAGTCCTCTGGCAAAACGTATGGCTCAACAAGCGGGGCTCGATCTTTCCGCAATTTCCGGAAGCGGCCCCAACGGGCGGATCATCAAACGCGATGTGGAAAGCGCGCTTTCCGGGGGCCTGCCCGCGGTCGCTGCTGCAGCGGAGGTTCCGGCTCCCGTTACGGCTTCTGCCCCTGCCGCCGATCCGTTCGAACCCGAATTCGAGCTTGTCGAACTTACAAGCATGCGCAAAACAATTGCTGCCCGCTTGACCGAGTCCAAGCAGACCGTGCCGCATTTCTACCTTCGAATCGATTGTGAGATCGATAAACTGCTCGCCTTCAGAAAAGAGCTGAACGACAAGGCAGACGGTGCTTACAAACTCTCGGTCAACGACATCGTCATAAAAGCTGCCGGGGTGGCGCTAAAGAAAGTCCCCACTGCCAATGCCAGTTGGTCCAATGCGGGCCTGAAACTTTATAAGTCGGCAGATATCTCTGTGGCCGTCGCCATCGACGGGGGACTGATAACCCCGGTCATTCGTAACGCCGACGCCAAAGGCCTCGAAGACATATCCAACGAAATGCGTGCCCTCGCGGAGAAGGCGCGCGACGGCAAGTTGATGCCCGAGGAGTATCAGGGCGGCACCTTCAGCATATCCAACCTCGGCATGTATGGGGTCCAGAATTTCGATGCGGTGATCAATCCGCCGCAAGCCTGCATCCTGGCCGTCGGAGCGGGAGAACCTAGACCCGTGGTTAAAGACGGCGCATTGGCGGTAGCGACCGTGATGAGCCTCACGCTCTCTGTCGATCACCGCGCGGTCGACGGAGCCGTCGGGGCAGAATATTTCGCTTGCCTCAAGGGTCTCCTCGAAGATCCTGTCACGATGCTGCTTTAGGGAAGGGCGTCTGATGGCCGGCAAGCAATATGACATTGTCGTAATCGGCGGCGGCCCGGGCGGCTATGTTGCCGCTATTCGTGCCGCACAGTTGAAACTCAAAACCGCTGTCATTGAAGGGAATCACTTGGGGGGAATTTGTCTCAACTGGGGCTGTATCCCGACCAAGGCGCTGCTGCG
>DLVK01000113.1:0-732 GCA_003444235.1 Rhodospirillaceae bacterium | reverse complement strand
TGGGGCTGTATCCCGACCAAGGCGTTGTTAAGAAGCGCCGAGATTTTTCACCACATTCAGCATGCGGAGGATTTCGGCCTGTCGGTGAAAGGGGCCGAATTCGATATCGCCAAAATCGTCAAGCGAAGCCGCGACGTTGCCGCCCAACTTTCCGGCGGTGTCCAGCATTTGCTGAAAAAGAACAAAGTCGATGTTATCGAGGGTTTCGGCAAATTGGCGGGCGGTAGTGCGGGTGCACGCAAAATAGCGGTCGAAAAAGACGGCAAACACGTTTCTGACGTATCCGCCAAGCATGTCATCCTCGCCACGGGCGCGCGTGCAAGGGTGCTTCCGGGGCTCGAACCCGATGGGAAGCTGATTTGGACCTATCGCGAGGCGATGGTTCCCGACACCATGCCGAAATCACTCCTGGTCGTGGGGTCCGGCGCCATCGGAATCGAATTCGCAAGTTTCTACCGCAACCTCGGCGCCGAAGTGACAGTCGTCGAAGTTCTCGACCGAATTTTGCCGGTTGAAGATGCAGAAATTTCTGCGCACGCACACAAGCAGTTCGAAAAGCAAGGCATGCGGCTGATCACCGGCGCCCAAGTTTCGGAACTGAAAAAGGCCGCCAACTCGGTCACCGCGACAATAGAGACGGGCGGCAAGAAGGAATCTCTCACCGTCGATAGGGTCGTACTTGCGGTCGGTATCGTCGGCAATGTGGAGGACATCGGCCTCGAGGGTACCAAG
>DLVK01000017.1:19112-21465 GCA_003444235.1 Rhodospirillaceae bacterium | reverse complement strand
CCAAAATAGTGGAAAACCAACGAGCCGATAATGATACCCAACAGACCGCTCGGCAATCCTTTACGCAACCGCTTGATCGCCATGGTGGCCGCAACAGCCGCAATCCCGGAGAGAGGCGCGATCCAATAAATCGGCTGCGCGCCGATTACCAGCTGCAAAATCTCAGGAAAATCGTCGACACCGAACAGGACCGGCAACTGTTTGATCAGAATGACGAATGCGAAGCCGTTCATCAGTCCGGTGATCACCGGACGAGGCATGTACTTGATCAGCCGCCCGAGGCGCATGAGTCCGAAACCGACCTGTATAAACCCGGCTATGAAAACGCAAAAGAACATCAGGATGATGGCGATATCGGCCTTGGCCTTGGGGTCTTCCGGAAGGTTGGAAGATGCCAGAATACCACCGAGAACGGCCCCCATGATAACCGCGAGCGCGCTGCGCGCACCGCTGATTTGCACCGACGAACCACCGAAAATGGCCGCGATGATGCTGATGACCATGGTGCCGTAAAGACCGGCCTGCACTCCCATCGAGGCATATTCCGGGCCGAGAGGCGCGAACGCCAAAAGGCCGCTGACAATCGACGTGGGAATCGTCAGGACGGCAGAGTTGATGCCCCCGATCAGATTACCAAGGAAATTCTTTTCTGATGTCCCGTTTCCAATCAACTTTTACTAAACCTTGTTTTCATTGATCGATACGCCCGCGAACCAGATCGCCAATGCGACCGGCCCTTGAACGCTTTCGTTCGAAAACTCCGTCGGGGCAAGTCCAACGGCACTATGCGGCGACCACCAAAATTGGTAGAGCCCCACAAAAGCCGCCAGCATTATCCCCGGGAATATGAGCCTGCTAATCGTCACGCGTTTCAGCGCTCCCAAAACAGCTGCACCAATCCCTGCCCGGCGCCACAATAGAGCAAAAGTTTTAATTTTTGCACTTTTGCGTTTTGAGGAACGGCGATTTTGCTGCTAAAAGCCGGAAATCGGGCAAAAATCGACCGGGACGTTCCCATTCCTCAAAAGCCTATGATAATGTCCCGCACGCAATTAATTCTCCAGGCAGGTAAAAAATGAGCGAAGACGCAATCAAGCAAGTTATTGGCCTCGTTACCACTTACGGGATGAATGTCATCGGTGGCGTGATCATTCTGATCCTCGGTTGGATGGTCGCGAAATGGGCCTCGCGTATCACATCCAGGTTGATGGGCCGTTCCGGCAACGTCGACAAAACGCTTCAGAGCTTTTTATCCAGCCTGGTTAAGTATGCGATTTTGGCGTTTGTTCTGATCGCCGTCCTGAATCAATTCGGCGTCCAAACCGCAAGCTTGATCGCCGTATTCGGTGCCGCGGGCCTGGCCATCGGCCTGGCCCTGCAAGGCACGCTGTCGAATATCGCCGCGGGCACAATGCTCTTAATCTTCCGTCCTATCAAAGTCGATCAAGTCGTCGAAATTGCAGGAAAAACCGGCAAAGTGGTTTCGGTAAGCCTGTTCACCACCGAGCTGGCAACACCGGACAATATTCAGATCATCATTCCCAATGCGGCGGTCTGGGGAAGCACCGTCGTTAACCTGTCGCACCATCCGACCCGGCGCGTCGATTTTGTGCTCGGGATCGGATATGACGACGATATCGACAAGGCGATGGAGGTCGTGAAAGGGATTATCGAAGGCGACGACCGCATTCATAAAGACCCGGCCCCGCAAATCGTCGTCGGCAATCTCGGTGACAATTCGGTCGACCTGACGATCCGGGTCTGGGCCGATGCGAGCAATTACTGGCCGATCAAGTTCGACCTCACCAAGGCTTTCAAGGAAGCCTGCGACGCGAACGGGCTCAGCATCCCCTATCCCCAACGGGACGTGCATATCCATCAGGCGGGCTAACGAGCAATCGTTTTCGGGCATCGAAGCCCCGAATGCGTCACATTTTCCGGAATACACCTCGCCGCCGCGCTGTTATGCGCTCGCGAACCTTTAGCCAAGCGGGTGCACTGGCGGCTTTTGCCCAGTCCTCGCCGGTTGGTATGTCGGGGCTGTCCAGTTCGTAAATAGCCAGGAAGCGCAATTGACCGTCTCCATCCCGCTCTAGCTCGTAGCGGTCTCCCCCGGTAACACCGGGAACTTCTAGCAAGTGCGGGAAATGCTCGGTGTCATAGAGCCGGTTGAACTCTTCCACGTGCTCGTCGGGAACTTCGAGCTGAACTATCAGTATGTAATCGGACATTAATCCTCTCCTTCAAATTTAATCGGGCCAGGCTCAGCGAACCCTGAATTTCTCTATGGCGGCGGGGTCGGGCTCCATGCCAAGGCCCGGACTGTCGGGGAGCCTCATGACGCCGTCCTCAA
>DLVK01000017.1:0-18825 GCA_003444235.1 Rhodospirillaceae bacterium | reverse complement strand
GGCCCGGACTGTCGGGAAGCCTCATGACGCCGTCCTCAATCGAGGGTAAGCCACCGGTTATGTGATCGCGGAGCGGGTTGGGATTGATATCAATTTCCAAAATTCCGTCGCCCCCGGCCGCAGCGAGACAATGTGCGGAGGCCAATATTCCGATGGGCCCGGCCAAAAAATGCGGGCAATAACATTGGCCCGCTTCAAGCACTCGCCGGGCGAGCGGGAATACTTTGGAAAATCCGCCCCATTTGCAGATATCCGGTTGGATGATACCCAAGACACCGGCATCGATGAAAGAATCGAATTGCAGATCCCCGAGTAGATTTTCCCCGGCAGCTATGGGCGAACCACCCTCGTCCGCGATCCTTTTCCATTCATCGAGCGGGCGATCCGCAGGCAACGGCTCCTCGATCCAACCTAAATCGAAGGCGGAATAGTCCGTCCAATTCTGGCAGGCGGTCTCGGCATCCCAGCCTTGATTGACATCGACCATCATGCGCCTTTCGCCGATCAACTTGCGCAGCAAATTCAACGCGGCGAAGTCTCTCTCGCGACCAAAGCCAATTTTGATTTTGAAGGCGTTGTAGCCTTCGTCGAGTTTCTGTTCGACGATACCTTCGAATCCTTCGGGATTTAGCCCACTCCCATAGGTGGGCACCGCGCTGCGGTTCCCGCCGAACAATTGCCAAAGCGGCTGGTTCAGTTTTCGGGCAAGCAAATCCCAAAGGGCGATATCGACGCCCGCAATGGCTTGGGCGAAAGGCCCCGGCTCTCCGCCTTGCAGCGCCATGATATGGGTCCTGCTAGTCATTTCTTCGAAGGCGGCAACGGGATCAGGCCAAATAGCGCCAACGACGATCGACGAAAGATAGTCACGGATCAAAAAGTCCCGGTTTTCCGCACCGTGCGCGGGGAAATTTCCGAACACCTCGCCCCATCCGAACGAACCGTCCTCATCCTCCACCCGCACCATCAGGACAGCCCTTTCGGGGATGGTCCCGAAGGAGGTCACTATGGGGGAGTCGATTTTGGCCCGCAGGAGAAACGGTTCGACCTTCGTGATCTTTAATTCAGGGAATGATTTGGTGTCAGGAAGGGCGCTCTTTGGCATTTGCGGTGTCGATCTCGCTCGTTTGATATCAATGCCTCTAAGATTTTTAGTTTTATGCCCGTTGGGGAGATAACGCCATCGACAACCCAGCTAATTCCGCATATTTGCCCGGTTCTAGATAAAAATTGTCTGCCTCGAGATATTTTACCGATTGAAATTTGCGCCACCGCCTCCCCCTTACCAAACACGCCCCTGCCCGCTATAACGCTGATCTCATTCCAATCCATATTCGGGAGTTCGGAACCATGTGTGCGCAAGCGAAAACCTCTGGCGAAACCATGCAGTTGGCGGAGTTCTTTTCCGCACTGACTTATGACGACCTGCCCGAAAGCGCGCGCCGCGCGGTACGCCATTTCGTGCTCGACACCATGGCCTGCGCGCTCCACGGCCGCGATACGGAATGGGCCGGGATCGTCGAGAAATGGGCGCGCCAGAACGGCTCCGGCGTCGATCAGGCAACCGTCTGGGGCGATGACGGGCCGAGCCTGCGCGCATCGGACGTGGCGCTGGTCAACGGCACCGCCGCGCACGCTTTCGAACTCGACGATTATCATCCGGTGAAACATCATCCCGGCGCGGTCGTCATTCCGGCCGCCTTGGCCCTCGGTGAAAAGCTGGGATCGTCCGGCGAAGAGCTGATCACGGCCATCGCGGCGGGCTACGAGCTGATGATCCGCACCTCCTACGCCATGGATCCAACACCGACCATGCTTCGTGGATGGGATATCACCGGCATCACCGGCGCCTTCGGCGCGGCCGCGGCGGCGGCAAAACTTCTCAAGCTGAATGCGGAACAAACCGCCTGGGCCTACGGCATCGCCGGAACCGAGGCGAGCGGGCTGTTCGCCTGGCTCTATGACGGGGCGATGACCAAGCGTTTCCATGCGGGCGATGCGGCCCGTGCCGGCATCGTCGCCGCGGAACTGGCCGAGCTCGGCTATACGGGCTCCAAGGCCGTGTTCGAGTTCGAAAGCGGCGGGTTCCTGCGCGCGCATTCGGATCACGCGGTACCGGCCAAGCTGGTCGAGGAACTGGGCAAAACCTGGATGACCGAGGGCACCTCGTTCAAACCCTATGCCTGCTGCGGCAGCACACACGCCTATGTGGACGCAGCCAAAATCCTGCGCGAACGCTATGGCAACCTCGTCGAGGCAAAGGATGGCCGCAAAGTGCGGATGGGTCTCCCTCACCTGCTGACGGTGCAATGCGGCTTCGACTACGAACCGGGCACGGTGCTGAACGGCCAGATGTCCATGCGGTATTGCGTGACGTCGGGTTTCCGCTATGACGGCGCTCTGCCGAACGAGTTCACGCCGGACAAACTCGCCGACCCCGACAATGTCGCTTTTGCCCAAGGCATCGAAATCGAGCACGACGAAGAGCTCGACGACATATATCCCGCCAATTTCTGCGGCTGGGTCGAGGTGGAAACCGAAGCGGGTTCCGGCGAATTCGACCGCGAATTTCTGCTGAACGCGTCCGGCTCCTGCCACAATCCTGAAAAAGAAAGCGCCATGGTGGCGAAATTCCACGCGTTATTGGAAGGCATCATCCCCGCCGATCAGCGAAATGCCATCGAAGCCGCGGTGCTGGATTTGGAAAGCTCCGACGCCAAGGCGCTCATCAAGTTGATGGCGGGTCGATTACAGGCCGCCGCGGAGTAAATAAAGCCGGTATGGAGCATAATTATTAGATGGGAATAGTATTATACATAATAGTAATAATAATATTCCTAATATTTTTATACTATAATCGTGGTAAAAGATATCTATACGCTCTGTTAATACTACTACTTATTCCACCGGCAGAGCTTATTTACCGGTATATCGGTTATAAAAGCCATTGCATCGCCTCCAGCGGGCTCACCGTCGAAAAGGCCGTTAAAGGGGTGGATGGCTTCGTCTATGAAGGCCTCGAAGAGAATTGTTTCGCCTGCGTCGCGCCCTTTCTGGTCCGGCTCGGCTACAAGTATGTGGACATCGCGGACAACAACAATATCGGCGACATCGCCGATGTCTATTACCGGTTCGAAATCGCCAAAAAAGGCTCTAAAAGCTGCAAGACCTTCGCGAAAAGAACACAATATATGACGCCCGAAGCGATCAAAACGCGGTTCCATATAGGGCCCGACCAATGCCTCGCCCGGGAAGCCATCGAGGAAAACGACACCAAATATCAGCTCCTGAAAGCGGTTCGTCGCTTGCCCAGTGGTGATCGCCGCGAGTTCCATAAGGTCCGCGACCGCCTCACCAACGAACGGCTCGCGGTTTCAAACAGTTATCTGTTCGGCGGCGGATTCCTCGGCTGGTTCTGGTTCGCCCCCGGCAGCCCGCCCTACGCGTCTTGCCCCGACGAGGGGATATCCTTGGACGCGGTCTCGGGCGATAATCTGACAAAAGTATTGCTGCCGAGAGGAAAGCCCTAGCCGATGTCTCAAACCACGCAATCGACCAATCCCGACGATCTGCCGCTCGCCGGTGTCCGCGTGCTCGAATTCTGCCATGTGGTCATGGGCCCGAGTTGCGGCCTCGTATTGTCGGAACTCGGCGCGGACGTGATTAAGATCGAGCCGGCACCGGACGGGGATCGGACGCGAAAGCTGAAAGGTCACATCGCGGGGTCGTTCGTCTATTTCAATCGTTCGAAGAAGAGCATCGGCCTCAACCTCAAAACCGAAGGCGGCAAGGCTATCGCCCATAAGCTGATCGAAACCTCCGACGTGCTGATCGAAAATTTCGGCCCGGGCACCGCGGACAAACTCGGTTTTGGCTGGGACGAGGCTTCGAAGTTAAACCCGCGCCTGATCTACTGCGCCCTCAAAGGCTATCTGCCGGGCCCCTACGAAAATTGGGCTGCCCTCGACGAGCTGGTGCAATTCTCGACCGGCCTTGCCTACATGACCGGCCCGCCGGGACAGCCCCTTCGCGCCGGGTCTTCGGTGATCGACATCATGGGCGGCACCTTCGGTGCGGTCGGTATTTTAGCCGCGCTCCACAAGCGGAACGAAACCGGCAAAGGCGAAAAGATCACCAGCGCGCTCTACGAAAGCTCCGCCTATCTGGTCGGCCAACATATGGCCGGGGAAATCCAGCAAAAGAAAGTGTCCCAGCCCATGCCCGTGCGCCCCCGCAGTTGGGGTATTTACGACGTGTTCAAGACCAAGGACGACAAGGAAATATTCATCGGCGTCACTTCCGACAAACAGTGGGATTCCTTCTGCGACCTCTATCAGCGCGACGACCTGCACAAGATGGAGAAATTCGACACCAACGAAAAACGCCGCGAGAACCACGACGAGCTTTACGACATCTTGCAAGAAGTATTTATCCAGTACGACTACGAGCCGC
Source organism: Rhodospirillaceae bacterium (assembly GCA_003444235.1). GTDB lineage: Bacteria > Pseudomonadota > Alphaproteobacteria > UBA8366 > UBA8366 > UBA8366. Next base: position 14,373 of record DLVK01000017.1, on the reverse strand, counting down.
TGCAGACGATGTTGGTGGGCCACGCCATTCCCGCCTCCCCCGTCGCGGTACCGGGCGACTTATTTGACGATCCGCAAATGAACGCAGACGACCGCATGTCGTCGACCAAATTCGTCGATGGGTCCGTCGCCAAGCTGCCCCGGCTTCCGATCACTATCGGCGATGGCAAGGCACGCATGGATGGCCAAGTACCCGAATTCGCCGAGGACACGGATAAGGTGCTCGGCGATCTCGGTGTCGCCCAAGCCGATATCGACGAATTGCGCGCCAAGGGCCACATCACCTGAGGAATCACACCATGATCAAGCCCGAGTTAATCGAAACCAACTCTTCCGATCTCTATGCCCGCGCTCGAAATGTGCTGGCAGGCGGTGTCTCTCACGAAAGCCGGTTTCAGTCGCCCCACCCGAAATATATCGTTCGAGCCGAAGGGTCCCGTAAATGGGAGACCGACGGCACCGAATACATCGATTACGCCATGGGTAGCGCTTCGCTGCTGCTGGGTCATGCACATCCGGATGTCATCGAGGCCATGCAAACGCAACTTTCGGACGGCAGCTTCTATGCGGACAGTCACCCGCTGGAAGTGATCTGGGGCGAACAAATTCAGGCGTTGATCCCGTCCGCCGAACGCATTCGCTTTGTCGGGTCTGGCACGGAAGCGACCATGCTCGCCATCCGCATCGCGCGGGCCTATTCCCGGCGCCCCCATGTACTCCGTTTCGAGGGCCATTATCACGGCTGGCATGATTACGCGATGCTGGGATCGAAAGCGCCTTACGACCAAATGCCGAGCGCGGGCATGCTGCCGGAAGCCGCGATGGCGACCGTCGTCGTGCCCGCAGATGCGGAGAAAGTGGAAGCGGCACTGAAAGCCGACCCGGCGATTGGTACCATCATCTGCGAGGTGTCCGGCGCCAACTACGGCTCGGTTCCGCTACCCGACGGATTGTTGCCCGAGTTACGACGGCTCGCGGACGACTACGAAAAAGTTTTGATCTTCGACGAGGTGATAACCGGTTTTCGCTGGAGCCCGGGCGGGCGGCAAGCACGCGATGGTGTGATCCCCGATCTCACAACGATGGCGAAGATATTGACCGGCGGCATGCCGGGCGGCGCCGTCGGTGGCAAAGCCGAGATCATGGCGCAGCTCGATCCCATGGAGCATGGCGGCGCGCCGGTTACCCACAAAGGCACGTTTAACGGCAACCCGGTCGCCGCCGCCGCAGGAATTGCTGCGATGAACATTGTCGCTACCGGCAAAGCGCAAGACCATTCAGATAAAATGGCCGACCGGCTCCGAAACGGTATCGACACTATTTTTACCGAACATCAGCTCGACGCCACTGTCTATGGCGACTCTTCGACGTTTCATGTGTTTTTCGGCGACGGGGCACGAAACGGCGTCGAGGGATTTACCGCCGAGCAAATTCGCGGGATCGACCCTGATATCGTGAAGGCGCTCAGATTCGGCCTCCGCTCAAGGGGGGTCGATCTGATGTCGCATACGAGTGGCGTCACCTCGCTTGCACATACGGAGGCCGACATCGACACCACGCTGGAAGCTTTCGAAGCAACGGTTGAAGAAATGATCGCCGGTGGGGTGTTGGGTAAGACCTAGACAATCGGCCCTAACCGGGCTCATATGCGGAAAATGGGAGGGGTTAGCATGTCTGCAAAAATTGCCAAAATCGAAGTCTTTTGTATCGGAATGCCGCTGGTTGGCACGTTCACGAGTGGCGGGCTATCGAAAGACGTCACCAAATGTATCGTCGTTCGGATAACCGACACCGACGGCGCCTACGGTATCAACAGTATCGACCCCTCGACCCGAGCGGCTTCGCCTAACACAGCCCCGGAATTGACGGTCGCCATCCGCGATAAGGTCGCTCCGGAACTGATCGGCGAAGACCCGGGCAATGTGAACCGGATATTCAAAATCGCCTCCAAGATCGCCCCTAACCAACCGGGTGCGGCGGCTGGTGTCGAAATGGCCTGTATCGAGCTCGTCTGCCGACGCCACGGCATCGCGCTTTACGACTATGTCGGCGGCGCGGTGATGGATCGAGTTCAGTTCAACGGCTGGGTCGGCGAACTGCCGCCGGAAGAAGCAGCAGCGGAAGCGCTGAAATGGAGAGATTCCGGGTTCCAGTCCATGAAAATCAAAGTCGGCAATGACGTCGACAAGGACAGCGCCCGCGTGATGGCGGTGCGCGATGCGGTCGGCTCCGACGTGAAACTCCGTATGGACGCGAACCAGCAATGCAATGTCGAGCAGGCCTTAGCGCTCTGCCATGCGGTCAAATCCTGTGACATGCAACTCTTCGAACAGCCGGTCCCCGCGGAAGATCATGAGGGTTTGGGCAAAGTACGCCGCGAAGGCGGAATTCCCATCATGGCCGACGAGGCGATCAGCGATCATGAAAGCTTGATCCGCGTCATCAAGGCCGACTGCGCCGACCTGATCAAATTCGGCATCAAACAGGCCGGCGGAATGATGCCCGCGATGAAAATGATTTCCACTGCGGAAGCGGCGGGCCTGCCGATCGTGCTCGGCCACGGCTTCGGGCTCGATCTCAGTACCTTGGCGGAAATCATGTTGGGCGCCACTTCGGACAACATTCTACCGGGCCTCGAATGCGTCGGCCCGTTGAAGGTGACCGACACGGTAGCCACCACCAAGCTCGACATCAGCAAAGGGAGTATCGATTTGCCGTCGGGCCCGGGCCTCGGCGTCGAACTCGACGATGCCAAGATCGAGCAATACGTACTCGACGACGTGTAGCCGCATATGGCTCAAATTTGAGCGACGAATTCGAGCGCTTGCGTTTCCGGCAAGTCGGACACCAAGACGTAAATTAAATTCCGATCACGCCAGGCGAGGTTCACCACTCCGCGCGATACGGTGACGAAGACCTGTCGTCTCGCAAGCTGCTTTGCTTTCGCATCCGGAAGTTCAAGGTCGTTGCCGCGCATCGCATAGAGGGCTGCCGAATGCTCGGCCGATTTGTAGTGCAAAAACGCCAGACGACGCCCTAGAAACGAACAAAGCCGACCGCCCGCAAGCTGGAATGGATCAGGCACCAGTGCACCGATCGAAATGTCGAAGTCGACACGTTGTTCGAGCCAGGTTTCGACGAATTTTGGCGATTTCTGCACAACATCCAGATTTTGACCGCCAGCTCGAAACGTCAAATAGTCGTTGATGGTTTCCGCCACCAATTCCGGACGCCGCCGGACAGATGTCCAGAAAAGCCCGCCTGCCCCAACTACCAGCGTTACGGATGCGGCGAGACCTATTTTCAAGAAGTTCCGGCGGCGGATTTGCGCTTCGTCGTTTTCCAACTCGATCATTCTGTTTCGAGCTTCATCCTGAAGATCGAGAGCGTTGCCGATCCGCTTTAAAAGCGCCGGTGCATCATATTCCTCGCGCAATTCCTCTTTGAGATTGCGTCGAAATGCCAATTCACGAGACGCAATAGCCGAACAGTCCGGACAGTCGTTCATATGGGCAACAAGATCCGCCGCACCGGCACCGTCCAGTTCTCCGTCGAGAATTTCCGGGATTGCATCCCGTACATCCTTGCACTCGACAATTTTCACGTCTTCTTCCAACTTGTTTGCTTCCTAACAGCTCTTCAACTTTTCAATCGATTTGAGCCGTCATGTTTCATCTTTTTTTGCGTGGACAGCACGGGATGGTCTGGACACCGGTTCCGGAACATACTCGCGAAGCGCCTTGCGTAATTGCTCGCGGCCCCTATTGAGCCGTGATCTCACCGTACCGACCGAACACCCAACCGCCTCGGAAATCTCGCGATAGGTAAATTCCTCGAGTAACGCCAAGGCGACGACCGCGCGCGTTTCGGTCGGCAATTCAGCCATCGCCTTCAGGGCTTCTGACTTGAATTCACGATAAAGAATGTGAACTTCCGGAGCCGTTGTCTGTGGGGATTGTAAGCCGTGGCCCGTCGATGTAACGGCCTCAGGTTCTGCGCCAGATGTAAACGGCAGGATCATCCTGCTGTCTCGACGGCGGGAATCTATGAATGCGTTGGTCATTATTCGAAAAATCCACGCCTTGAAATTGGTCCCGTCTTCGAATTGGCGAAAATTTGCATAAGCTTTCAGACAAGCCTCTTGCACCAGGTCTTCCGCCGCCTGACGGTCTCCAGTCATCCGGAATGCGGTTCCATAAAGAGGATCGATGCACGGAAGCAGCAATGCTTCATACGCCTGCCTCAAAATTTTCGACGGTGAGGGTTTTGGCTCAGATGTCACGAATTCGTCCACTTCAACCGATCATTTATCTGCCGCGGCCGATTTGTCTTTACCGTGACGGTCAATATGACGTCGAAAGGTAGAAACAAGGCTCTTACTAGAACTGATTCCGACCAGAGTTGTCTGCCGTTTTCCATCTGCATCAAAAAGCAACAAGGTGACATTGCCAACGCCATGGGACGCTGCGAAGTCTCGTCCCGAGGTATTCTGAATATTGGCTACCAGATACTGGAGTTCGTTGTCATCGAAAGAGTCCATTGCCTCGCGGGTCTCACTCTGAAGGCGGCGACAGCGCGGACATTCAGGATCATGAACCTGGACGACGGCCGGGATTCCATTGCCGATTTTGGTTAGATCCAGCTCTTGCATAGTCGATACGAAATCGTCGATGAGGTACCAGGCCCCTCCTCCAACGCCAGCGACGATCAGTCCCCAACTTCGAAGAAAGCCCATAAATTCGCGCCGGCCGGGATCGGCATCGCGATCAGACTTTTGACCTGCCTGTTGCGGTTCCGCGTTCCTTCGCCGTGCGTTTTTTCTTAGTTGCTGTTTACGTGCCTTGCGTTTCATCGGGCCTGCTCTCCTTTCGTCCAACCCGCAATCCAAAAATCGGAGCGAAACAGTCATTTTCGTTAACCGATTGCTGAATTTTTGGATGTCAAAGGTAGAACGCAGGAAGCCGAATTTGGTTCCAGTTTTCACGGAGTTGTTACCGTGATCGATGGTGATCAATTGCCAGATGCAATCCACGCATGGTTTTCGGTAACTGGTACCGAAAATCGGAAATAGCGGGGGTGCGCTGAAATGGTATATTTTCTCCGATTAAGCATTGTGGAATTTATAATGCTTTCGTAAGCTCAGTTGCGAGTGAGTATCATTCGCAATAATTATGGAAACATAATGCTGCACACGATATTTAGATACCGATTTAATTGGCAACTGACGGTCCTTGCCGCAACTGCTATTTACACCTTGGTTGCGCTCGACCCCAATGCGGCTGAGGCAAAAAAGCTGAAAGTGGTCACAACTTTTACGGTGATTGCCGATATGGCAGCCAATGTGGCCGGAAGCGCGGCGAAGGTCGTGTCAATTACTAAGCCCGGCGCCGAAATCCACGGCTATGAACCAACACCGGGCGATCTTGTGCGGGCCTCTGACGCAGACCTCATTCTGTGGAACGGCATGAACTTGGAACTATGGTTCAAACAGTTCCTCGCCAACCTTGGAAAAATCCCCTCAGTAACTCTTTCGGAGGGCATTGACCCTATCCCAATCGCGTCGGGCTCCTATCAAGGAAAACCCAATCCTCACGCCTGGATGGGACTGGATAGCGCTTTGATTTATATAAAAAATATTGAAAAAGCGCTGTCGAAATACGACCCAAACAACGCCGCGGTGTATACCGCGAATGCGGATCGCTACAAACAGCAATTGCGCGATACGATAGGGCCATTGCGTGCTTCCATTCAGGCCATTCCCAAGAATAGGCGTTGGCTGGTCACCTGCGAAGGTGCCTTCAGTTACCTCGCCCGCGATTTCGGCATGAAGGAATTGTATCTATGGCCAATGAATGCGGATGCAGTTGGCACGCCGCAGCAGGTACGCTCAGTCATCGACAAGGTAAGGGCACACAAAATTTCAGTCGTATTCTGTGAAAGCACTGTGAATACGGCCCCGGCGAAACAGGTCGCAAGAGAGACCGGAGCACGATACGGGGGCGCGCTCTACGTCGACTCGCTCAGTGGACCTAAAGGTAAAGTACCGACATATTTGGAACTGTTAAAAGTGACATCACGAATTATCGCCGATGGATTGACGGCGAAAACAAACTGATAAATACAAAATACGGTCGGCAAATTGGGGCGATTTGTCGAACGACTTGAAACGCACACAAAGTGCAGTGTGCAGGCAGGGAGCCCGAAATGCTTAAAGCAACCGACGCACCGCAAAAGGACGCCGTTGCCTCCTCTACAGGCGACGGAATCTCGGCGCACGGCATCAATGTCACCTACAGAAATGGCCATACGGCACTTTGGGATGCGAGCTTTGAAATCCCTCGCGGCTCGATCACCGCGTTGGTCGGCGTGAACGGCGCGGGAAAATCCACACTATTCAAAGCCATCATGGGTTTTGTACCAGTTGATGGTGGCGATATCCGAATTCTAAATCTCGCTGCCGAAATCGCCCTGAAAAAGAACTACGTCGCCTACGTACCGCAGTCCGAAGACGTGGACTGGAACTTCCCAGTATTGGTCGAGGAAGTGGTGATGATGGGGCGCTATGGAAAGATGGGATTCCTTCGCAAGGCAAGCGCACGCGATTACGAAGCGGTCGACGAAGCTTTAAAGCGCGTCGGCATGGACAACTATCGTACACGCCAGATTGGTGAATTGTCCGGAGGTCAGCGCAAGCGGGTATTCTTGGCGCGGGCACTTGCCCAGGACGGACAGGTAATTTTGCTAGACGAGCCGTTCGCCGGCGTCGACGTACGGACCGAAACGCAGATGATCGACTTGCTGCGCGACCTTCGGGACGAAGGCCGGGTAATACTTATTTCAACCCATAATCTTGGAACCGTACCCGAATTTTGCGACCAGTCCGTACTGATCAATCAAACGATCCTCGGATACGGCCCCACACATAAGGTCTTCACCCGCGAGAACCTGGAGCGGACGTTCGAAGGCGTTCTGCGACATCTCACGGTCCCGGCCCAAACCCTCCATACGGACGGCGACGACCGAAAAGTCACGATCCTTAGGGACGACGAGCGACCCTTCGTCCAGTATGGCGACGAAGTTCAAACCACCGACCACGACGAATGATCGATACCCTCCTCCAACCCTTCACCTATGGATATATGGTGAACGCGATGTGGGTGTCGGCCCTCGTCGGCGGCGTGTGCGCCTTTCTTTCGGCTTACCTGATGTTGAAAGGTTGGTCACTGATTGGCGATGCTCTTTCCCATTCGGTGGTACCCGGCGTCGCTGGTGCCTATCTTCTCGGCCTACCTTTTTCCATTGGCGCTTTTGCCGCCGGCGGCCTGGCGGCAGCGACGATGCTGTTTCTGTCGGAACGTTCGGGATTAAAGGTTGATGTGATCATCGGCCTGATCTTCACCTCATTTTTCGGTCTCGGGCTCTTTATCGTTTCGGTAAATCCTGTCGGCATCCAGGTCCAAACCATCATTATGGGTAATATCCTTGCGATTACGCCGACCGACACCTTGCAACTCGCAATCATCGGTTTCGTCTCGCTCGCGGTACTGTTGGTCAAATGGAAAGACCTCATGGTCGCGTTCTTCGATGAAAGTCAGGCCAGAGTTTTAGGGCTTAATCCGCGTGTCCTAAAGGCGATCTTTTTCGTGCTGCTTTCCGCCTGTGTCGTGGCAGCGATGCAAACGGTCGGCGCTTTCCTCGTCATCGCAATGGTCATAACGCCAGGCGCAACCGCTTATCTGCTTTGCGATAGCTTCCCACGCCTGATCGCTGTTTCAGTGGTGATCGGCGCCGTGACCTGCTTTGTGGGTGCTTATGCGAGCTATTTTCTGGATGGCGCTACCGGTGGCGTCATCGTTGTTCTCCAAACCGTCGTTTTTCTCGGGGTTTTTGTTTTCGCCCGGAAATATGGGTTGATCGCCAGCCGTCGCGCGCGCGTATTGGCCGAAGCCAAGTGCCGAGCGGCTTGATCTAGGCGAAGGCGAGCGAGGATTACTTACCTATGGACCTAGATCTCCTTCTGATGCCGTTCAAATTCGGTTTCATGCAAAAGGCCTTCCTGATCTCGGCGATCGTTGCGGTGCCGACGGCACTACTTTCCTGCTTTCTGGTGGTCAAAGGTTGGGCGCTGATGGGCGATGCGGTCAGTCATGCGGTCCTTCCAGGCGTCGTAATCGCATATATTTTTGGACTGCCGCTGATCATCGGTGCGTTTGCCGCCGGAATGACATGTGCGCTCGCGACCGGCTATTTGTCCGACCGTTGCCGCGTGAAGCAAGATTCGATCATGGGTGTCGTCTTTTCCGGGATGTTCGGCCTCGGCATCGTCCTCTATGTTTCAATCGATACGAACGTGCATCTCGATCACATTCTGTTCGGCAATATTTTGGGCGTCGGGCCCGGGGATATTATTTCCGCTGGGCTTATTTCGCTCGTTGTCATCGTCGGCTTGCTACTGAAATGGCGCGACCTTGTTCTACACAGCTTTGATCCGACACAGGTCCAGACCGCCGGCCTATCCAACAACGCTATCCATTACTCCCTATTGGCCGCCCTATCGTTGACCATCGTCGCAACACTGACCGCGGCCGGCTTAATTTTAGCGATAGGACTGATGATCGCACCCGGCGCGATTGCTTTTCTGATTACGCGCAAATTCAGCACAATGCTCTGCTCCGCTGTTGGCATTTGTATCGCTTCGATGCTCGCGGGAACCTATGCCAGTTTCTTCCTCGACAGCGCACCGGCGCCGACAATTGTTTTGGTTTTGACAATCGTCTTCCTAATTGCGTTTGTCTACGCGCAGATAAAAACACGCTGGTGGTCAAGACGCAGGGTTGCCGCCGGACGGGCCATAGTGGAATAGGCAACGCTTTCTCACGAATTATAGGAAATTTGCGCGCTTCCTGATTGCGTTCAGAATATTGGGAATCACCGACATCAGTCGGCAACCGATCACGCAGCTACATTCGGCATGAGAAATACGGCCCTTGCCAGATCTGAGCTAAGGCGATCCGGGGTGTACCATCTTTTAAGGAGGTCGCTCGAAAGCAAATCTTGATTTTGTTCCATAAACCTTTCGAACGTGTCGTTCTCTGAACGATCCATACGTTCCGCAATTAGGCTAAGAAAGGCGAGAGTGATCGTCGTATTAAACTTCTTTGCCACGCCTGCTTTTTTGGCGAGTGCACTGATGCACTTGGAGTACCGTGCCACTGCATCGAGAAATTCGTAGCGACGAAGCATCTCATAGGCAACGCCGACGTGATCGCGATGCGCGAAAGCCGCAGGATCGATATCACACTCCTCGAATGAATCCGCAAATTTCGAATAGTCTTCGATCATTTCGATTTTTCACCTTCGACCAGCTTGTGACTATCCGACGCACCTAGGTCGCAGTCATAAACCTTTTTCAATTGTTCTATTTTCAGAAGCGTTTCCTTGGAAAACGGACGCTTATTATCAAAGCAATGTAGCGACATCCCCTCCAACAAATCGCCAAGTGAAATGTCCAAATACTCTGCGAGTCCCTTAAGGACCTTGAGTAACCTTTTTTCTATTCGCACGCCGGTCTGAACGCGTTCTATTGATTTTGCCATGATGTTATATATGTACCAATGTACCATTAGGTCAAGTTTAATCGTGTCTGAAATTAAATTTCGACAACGTTATCCCTACTCTTTCTTTTGTTCCTGATGATCTGGACAATCGAGCCTAACCGCGTTCAAATGATTCAAACGGGAGGTTCTCATGACAAAAGCGTTTGACGAAGTTATGGCGATCCGCGGGCTGCCTTTGCCCGAGGACGATGAAGTGACGATTACGGGCAATGATCCGGTATTCACCTCGCGCTTCAAACTAGGTGAAACGACGGCCAATATCCTGGCCGGGGTCGGCGTTTCCGTAACCGATATTCACGAGATCAAGACCGGTCGGCGTCAAAAGGTTAAGGTCGACGTCCGCCATGCGGCGGCAACCTGTCGTAGCTCCAAATACCTTAGCCAACCGGCTGATGGCGGCGGGTTCGAGCCGGTCCCCGGTTCGCCCTCGATGCTGCATATGCGCTCCATCACGCAACCTTGGCAAACCAAGGACGGACGCTGGTACCTTCCCCATTTCAACCTGCCTCACCTGCATGACCGGGTCATTGGTGTGTTGGGCTGTGAATCCAATTCGGAATCGGTCGAAAAAGCGGTCTCGAAATGGGATTCGCACGACCTCGAAGAGGCGGTTGCCGAAGCGCGTGCGTGTGGTTCCATCGTGCGTTCAAACGCCGAATGGCTCGAACATCCCCATGGCAAGATGCTGTCGACCAAGCCATTGATCGAGATTACCAAGATCGGCGATACGGATCCGATTCCCTTCCCCGAAGGCGAACGGCCTCTGTCCGGCATCAAAGTACTTGACCTGACGCGAATTCTTGCCGGGCCCATTGCCGCCCGCACGCTGGCCGAAAATGGCGCCGACGTCTTAATGGTGACCGCCGAACATTTGCCGCAAGTACCAGAGCACGTGAAGGATACCAGCCACGGGAAGCGCAGCTGTTTCCTCGACTTCAACAATGCCGAAGACGTGAGCACGGTAAAACAGCTGGCCAAGACCGCCGACGTGTTCAGCCAAGGCTATCGACCGGGCATCATGGATATGCACGGGCTCAGCCCGGAACAACTCGCCGCCGAACGGCCCGGTATCATCTATCTATCGATCAGCTGCTACGGGCATGGCGGTCCGTTCTCCGACCGGGGCGGCTGGGAACAGATTTCTCAATCCGCCACCGGGATTTGTCTCGACAATGGAGCCAAAACCGGCGATGGGCGGCCTAAGCTGTTGCCGGCATCGGCGTGCGATTACACGACCGGTTACAACGGCGCTTATGGCGTGTTGCTCGCGTTAGGTCGACGTGCGCGCGAAGGTGGATCCTATCATGTGCGCGTTTCACTTTGCCGATCCGGGATGTACATCTACAAGCAAGGCCACGTGGAGCCGCCGGAATCAGGCATGGATCTGTCGCCGGAAGAGCTGGATGCAATCATGCTCGAAAGCGAAGGCGGCCATGGTGTCCTCAAGCATTTGGGCCCGATCGTCCAAATGTCCGACACCAAACCGTTTTGGGACAAGCCCTCCCCCGTGTTGGGAGCCAACGCTGCGGAATGGCTGAGTTAATCGCACGAACTGCGTGATTGAAACCGCCGATGGCGGACTACTGGAAAAGGCTCCAACCGAAACTTGGTTGGAGCCGATCTTCCTGAAAGAAGCCCAATTCGACTTTCAAATTGAGGGTAATCCCGCCATACCCCGGGTTAGCGAGTCATCATGACCGGAATTTCAGCGCTGTCGAGTACATGGCGAGTCACCCCTCCCATAATCAACGCACGCAAGCGGCTATAGGAATACGCTCCCATGACAATGAGGTCCGCTGATTGAGTGTGTGCCTCCTCCAATATTGCCGGTCCTACGGCGCGTGCCGAAGGCTCCACTTCTTTTACCGATGCCCGAACCCCATGCCGACCCAGATAATTCGCGAAATCGCTAGCGCTCGGCCCTTCTTTCGCGTCGGTTAGAATATTCAGCAGTTCAACTTTTTTGGCCCGCTTCAAAATCGGCAGCGCATTCGAAGCGGCCGAGGCCGCATGGGCCGATCGGTTCCAACAGACCAGAACCTTCCAGTCCTCGATCTTGTCTTTGATTTCGTCGGCACCGAAGCTGACGGGGACCACAAGGACCGGTTTCCGGGTTCGCGTTAGAGCCGCCTCCGCGATGGCACTACCGTCCGGTTCATGACCGCTATTTGGGCGCTCGACAACGATCATATCTGCGATACAGCCCCATTTGGAGATTTCGAAAATTCCGTTGCCATTTACCGATAACCAACCCGCACTGGCTTGCTCTACACCGATTTCGGGGTCCTGAAATGGAAGATCACGACTTGCGACGTAGAGCTTGAATTCTTCAAGTGCAGCGTCCGAAGCTTCTTCAGCCTCGCGTTTCGCATCCTCCAAGACAGCCAATGCGGCCGAACCACTCATATTACCGACACTACTGAATTGCGGCATATACTGACTGACGAAAAGTCCGTCCATATGTGCTTTGCATGCCAGCGCGATCGTACTGGACACATCCAAAACGCTACGCCCGCGGATATCCCCGTAGGTCAACGGCACAAGTATATTCTTCAAATCCATTATGATCCTCCTAAAGCGCTGCAGACCTGGCAATTAGCCGGTTTGCCCAGCGAGGTTCGAGCTTGCGCACGAACCAACTGGAACTCGCGTCGGTGTGAAGAAACGCCTGCAGTCACTTGAAATTTCACCGAATATTCATCCCAATTGGCAACCAAGAAACCCCGTTCCGCGGGTGATTTCACTACCTGGGACCGGGGTTTCAGAGTCGCATTTCGCTATTTCCCAACAAGTATGCCGGGAGTTTCCGCTTTGCCGGCATTCGGTCACAACCCTTGGGTTACGCCAATGCGGCGATGCATCTTCAATTGCTCGTAAAGAGCCTAGCTATTAGGATTTCGACGGCGTGCCGCCTATCTGCGTCAAGCCGCCGCCTGCGGCTCCCCCCCCCCGCATTCCCCGAGGGTTCTGCAGGAACATGGATCAATCATATAGATTCCTACCCTCCTTGCACTCGGATTGCGATTCATAAGGATCCTATTTGGACCCTTATGTGTATCGGCACGAGGATGGTTGAAACCTCCGTATTTGCCGATTCACAGTTAAAATTTTGCGCCTGAACCCGCCCACTGTCCAGTAACCTAAGATTGTATTACTTAAAATAAAAAAAGCCCCGCCGTAATTGACGGGGCCAATTGCACACATTGGGGTGGTTGGTGCAATTACCGGCAATTGAGGGGCGCCGGTGCTAATAAAGATAGGGCAGCGAAGTACCGGGTCAACGGCCCCACTTGCTTGCGCGGAACTCCTGTCACCCTGTTGAAAAAGTCCACAATTTCCCGTATGAGCTTGGGCAATAATTTTCATGCACCATATCAAAGTTTGGGGATAGAAATCTCAATGCCCGATTATGACGTTATCGTAGTAGGCGCCGGCAATGCGGCCTTCGCCGCCGCATTATCCGCTAAAGAAAACGGCGCTGACAAAGTCGTTGTTTTGGAAAAGGCGCATAAGGGAATGCGCGGGGGTAACACCCATTGGTCCGGCGCAATCTTCCGCATCGCCTTTGACGATCCGCGCGATCTCGAACCGTTCCTGCCGGGCGTCGAGGACGAGTATCTCAATTTCTACGAGGGCGTCTCTCCCTACCCCAAGGAGCGTTTTTGGGGCGATCTAGATCGCGTCACCCAGGGGCGCACCGACCGGGAATTGGCGGCGGTTATGATCGACAATTCCTACGACACCGTAAAATGGGCTTGTGAAACGGCGAAAATCCCCTGCGAACCGGCCACCTCGGTCTGCGGCATCCTGGTCAACGGTCAATGGACCTTCCCGGGCGGCGTCGTGGTCCGCGCGGTGCATGAGGGCGTCGGGCTGTCGAGCTGCTGGTTCAAGGCCGCGGAGGAAGCCGGCATCGAAATTCGCTACGGCTCCGGTGCAACCGAACTGGTGCAAAACGACGCCGGCCGGGTCGTCGGCGTCGTCACCAAGGAGGAAGACAGCTCGAAGACGATTACCGCAAATGCGGTCGTTCTCGCCTGCGGCGGCTTCGAGGCCAATGCCCAGTGGCGCGCCCAATATCTCGGCAAGCCCTGGGATCACGCCAAGGTACGCGGCACCTCCTTCAATCAGGGCGATGGGCTGCGCATGGCGCTTGCCATCGGCGCCTTGCCTTGGGGGCAATGGTCCGGTCGGCACTCGACGCCAATCGATGCGGACTGGCCGAATTTCGCCGACCGCAAGCGGACCGATAAGTCGAACCGCCTCTCCTATCTGTTCGGCATTATGATCAATCGTAACGGTCTACGATTCGTCGACGAGGGCGAAGACACCAATATGTATACCTATGCGAAGTTCGGCGCCGCGATCCTCGACGAGCCGGGCAGTAAGGCCTATCAAATCTTCGATCAGAAGACGGTTCAACATCTCGAGCCGCGCTACGATACCGCCGATCCGTTGATCGCGGATACGTTCGAAGAACTGGTCGAAATGATGGATATCGACAACAAGCCGCAGGCGCTGAAGACCATCGAGGAATACAACAAATGCGCCCAACCGGCGGACAAGTTCGACCCGACCCAGAAGGACGGTCTCGCGACCGAGGGGCTCGCGCTGCCGAAGAGCAACTGGGCGACCAAGATCGACGAGCCGCCCTATCACGCCTATCCGGCAACCGGTGGCATCACCTTTACGTTCGGCGGCCTCAAAGTGAACCCGGATGCTCAGGTAATCGGAACCGACTGGCGGCCGATACCTGG
>DLVK01000422.1:0-3304 GCA_003444235.1 Rhodospirillaceae bacterium | reverse complement strand
TGCCGTTGCGCACGAGCGTGAAGTTCCCGCAATCAGAGCAGGAATCACCCTCGTAGCCCTTGGCTCTGGCTTCACGAATCCGCTCGAGTGTGGTTTCGGGCGGACCATCGTCCAGAGCCTCCGTGGCGACAGCTGACGCCGTGGCCACGGACGCGACGGCCACCTGGCTCTCCGAAGAGCTGGCCGTCACATTCGTTGAGGCGGTATCCGATGCACTTGCTGCATTGGCATCGACACCGCCGGAAATGACGCGGAGTTTCGAGGACCGCACATAACCGTTACTCGCGACTTTACGGATCGCGGCGATGGTTTCGGCGGCCTCCTGAGGCAAATGGCCTTCCGTAGCGCCCGTGCCTAGGGCATCAGGCAGAACGTCGGAAGGCTCCGCATGGGCCAGGTCGTCTCGGCCCAAATAGCTGATCGCGACCTCGCGGAAAATATAGTCGAGCACCGATGTCGCCATCTTGATGGCATCGTTGCCCTGAACCATGCCGCTCGGCTCGAAACGGGTGAAGGTGAAAGCTTCGACATATTCCTCGAGCGGCACGCCATATTGCAGGCCGATCGAGATTGCGATGGCAAAGTTGTTCATCAGACTGCGGAAGGCAGCGCCTTCTTTATGCATATCGATGAAAATTTCACCGAGTGCGCCGTCTTCGTATTCGCCGGTTCGCAGATAGACCTTGTGGCCACCCACATTAGCTTTTTGGGTATAGCCCTTGCGCCGGTGCGGCAAACGCATCCGTTCGCGCGTCGCCTCTTTCTCGACGATACGCTCGACAATTCGTTCGGCAACGATTGGCGCCTGTTGGCCTTTCGGGAGATCGGCAATCTCTTCTTCGAGTTCGTCCTCCTCGTCGACCAGGGCCGATTGCAAAGGTTGGCTGAGTTTAGAGCCATCTCGATACAGCGCATTCGATTTCAGTCCGAGACGCCACGACATCATGTAAGCATCCATGCAGTCCTGAACGGTAGCGTCGTTCGGCATGTTGATCGTCTTCGAAATAGCGCCTGTGATAAATGGCTGCGCGGCTGCCATCATCAAAATATGGCTTTGCCAAGAGAGATAACGCTTGCCGATACGTCCGCAGGGATTGGCACAGTCGAATACGGCAAGATGATGCTCTTCCATATGCGGCGCGCCCTCGACGGTCATGGCGCCGCAGCAATAGGTATTGGCGTCCTCGATCTCTTCGCGCGCGAAGCCGAGTTCGGCTAGCATCTCGAACGAGGGGTCGTCCAATTGTGCGTCTGAAAAACCGAGCACATTTCGGCAGAATTCATCGCCGAGCGTCCATTTATTGAAGGCAAATTTGATATCGAATGCACTCGCAAGGCCCTCTTCGAGAGCGTCGAGCTGCTCTTTGCCGAAGCCATGCTTTTTCAAAGCCATGTGGTTGACGAACGGCGCGTCTTTCAGCGTGCCGCGGCCTACCGCATAGGAAATTATGGCTTCGATTTGCTCGTCTTTGTATCCGAGCCGCCGCAGCGCTTCTGGCACCATGCGATTGATGATCTTGAAGTAGCCGCCGCCAGCGAGTTTCTTGAATTTGACCAGCGCGAAGTCCGGTTCGACACCGGTGGTATCGCAGTCCATGACCAAGGCGATCGTGCCGGTGGGCGCGATAACCGAAACCTGGGCATTACGATAGCCATGTTGTTCGCCGAGTTCATAGGCTTTGGCCCACGCTTCTTCCGCGGCCTTGGCAAGAACCGGCGAAGGACAATTATCGTGATCCAATGGCACCGGCGGCATGGACAACTCTTCATAGCCGCTGTCGTTACCCTTTGCTGCATTGAGGTGATTGCGCATCACCCGCAGCATCGAAGAGCGGTTTTTCTTGTAGCCGGGGAAAGCGCCGAGTTCTGCCGCCATTTCCGCCGAAGTGGCATAGGAAATGCCGGTCAAAAGTGCAGTTATTGCACCACAGAAAGCGCGACCTTCATCGCTGTCGTAAGGAATGCCGGAGGCCATCAACAGCCCACCGATATTGGCATAACCGAGACCGAGAGTCCGGTATTCGTAGGACAGCTTGGCGATTTCCTTGGATGGGAATTGCGCCATTAGCACCGCAATTTCGAGTGCGATCGTCCACAGGCGCACCGAGTGAGTAAAGTCCGCGACATCGAACGTGCCGTGCTCGTTCTGAAAATTCATCAGATTGAGCGACGCGAGATTGCACGCCGTATCGTTCAGGAACATATATTCCGAACACGGATTGGAGCCGTAGATGCGATCTGAATTGGCGCAGGTGTGCCAATCGTTGATCGTCGTGTCGAACTGCAAGCCGGGATCGGCGCATTGCCAGGCGGCACTACCGATTTGATCCCAGAGATCCCGAGCGCGGAGAGTCTTGGCGATCACACCGTCTGTGCGCCGGGTCAAATTCCACTCTGCGTCGTCTTCGACCGCTTTTAGGAAATCGTTGGTCAAACGCACCGAATTATTGGAGTTCTGACCTGCGACGGTGAGGTAGGCCTCGGAATCCCAGTCGGTATCGTAGGTATCGAATTCGATCTCGGTGAAACCTTGGGCCGCAAACTGAAGCACGCGCTGAATGTAACTCTCCGGCACCATTCTTTTTCGGGCCTTCAATACGGCGCGCCTCAGTTCGCGGTTCTTTTTGGGGTTGCATCGGTCTTCCTCTGCAACCGTGTCGTTCTTGCAGGCGGCCAAAATCAGGTTTAGCTGCTCGCTGCAAATTCTGGATCCGGTTACGAGCGCTGCAACCTTTTGTTCCTCGACACATTTCCAATTAATGAATTCTTCGATATCCGGATGGTCGATATCCAAGACCACCATCTTTGCCGCCCGGCGGGTCGTGCCGCCAGACTTGATGGCGCCCGCGGCGCGGTCGCCGATCTTTAGAAAACTCATCAGCCCGGAGGATTTGCCGCCACCTGAAAGCGGTTCGTTTTCACCGCGGATGCAGGAAAAGTTACTTCCGGTACCGGACCCGTATTTGAACAGCCGTGCTTCGCGCGTCCAAAGATCCATAATGCCGTTTTCGCTTACCAGATCGTCGTCGACCGATTGGATGAAGCAGGCATGAGGCTGAGGATGTTCGTATGCGGACTTCGATTTAGTCCAGCGACCGGTTTTATAATCGACATAGGAATGACCTTGAGCCGGGCCATCGATACCGTAGGCCCAATGCAAGCCGGTGTTGAACCATTGAGGTGAGTTCGGCGCGCCTTTTTGGTTGGCGAGTATGTAGGTCATCTCGTCGTAATAAGCGCGAGCATCCTCATCGGCATCGAAATAGCCACCTTTCCAGCCCCAATAGGTCCAGGTGCCGGCGAG
>DLVK01000402.1:0-3132 GCA_003444235.1 Rhodospirillaceae bacterium | reverse complement strand
GGCGAACCGGCTTTCTTTGCTCCAAATGCGGCATCGACAACGCACTTTGGGACATCATGGGTAAGGCCACCGGACGGCCCGCAGCCCAACTCCTGGGCGGCATCCATAAATCCAACTTCACCGTCAGCCGCAGCCTCGGCATCAAATCGCCGGATGACCTTGCCAAAGACGCGATCGAACTGAAGGAGGCCGGGTACGCGCTGATCACGATCAAGGTCGGCTTCGACCCGAAAGAGGACGTCGAGCGGGTGGCCGCGATCCGCGATGCGGTCGGTGCCGGCTTCCCGCTCGAGATCGACGTCAATAGCGGTTACACGGTGGATGTCGCCGTGCCGACCCTCAAGAAAATGTGCAAATACGATATCGAGGCCATCGAGCAGCCCGGCCCTTGGTGGGATTATCACGGCATGCGCGAGGTACGGCGCGCGATCAACGTGCCGATCATCGCCGACGAAAGTGCCTGGACCACCCACGACGTGATCAATCTCGTTCGTCACGAAGCCTGCGATATCATCTGCATCAAGCCGTTCAAGAATGGCGGGCTATATCTGGCCCGCCGCATGGCCGAAGCAGCCGACGCCGCCGGGCTCGGCGTTTCCATGGGCTCGAAACATCCGCTCTCGACCGGCCTTGCGGCCATCCTTCATTTTGCCGCCGGCACCAAATCCGTTCACGCGCCCTTAGGGTACGGGTCTCCGTTGGAACGCTTGGCTGACGACATTGTGGATGACCCCATCGTCATGAAGGACGATGCCACCGTCGATCTGCCGGAGGGGCCGGGACTCGGAGTGACCGTGTCGGATGAAAAGATGGCGAAATACCGAGTCGGCGATATCGAGATTCCCGATACCGATCTTTCCTGACCGGGTCTGAATTCTTAGACCTAAAAACCTAGAACGGCGCGTCGCCTTTCAGCATGACGCGATAGAGGTAGCGGACCTGGTCATGGTCGTAATCGCCGTTCGCCTTATGCATCAAACAGCGATTGTCCCAAATCAGCATATCGTCCGGCTGCCATTTGTAGCGGTACTGGTATTTTTCCTGGGTCGCATGGATTAGAAGTTCGTCGAGAAGCTCCAGCATCTCGTCTTCTTCCATGCCCTCGATCTCTTCGATACGGATCGGATTGATATAAAGCGACTTGCGCCCCGTCTCCGGGTGGGTGCGGACCAGAGGATGCATCGCGAAGGTGGGCGCCTTTTTCTTCGCCTCTTCGCTGAGCCCGGTCAATTTCCGCACACTGTATTTGCTCTGATAAACATGTTTCGCCTTGCGCCCGTCGATCCGGTCTTTGGTTTTCTGGGGCAAATCTTCGTAGGCCCGATGCATGTTGACGAATTGCGTATCCCCGCCTTCATCCGGCAACTGCTTGGCCAACAATACAGTCGCCTTCGGTGGCAACGGATCGTTCGAATGATCGATGTGGTAGCCCGATCCCGAAATATAGCGGGTCCCGTCATCGTGACGGTCCTGGTTACAGAGATATGAAATCAACGGGCATTCGGGCAACGCAAAGCGAGTGTTGTGCTGGCGGAAAACGTCCCCGAAAAGGCAAACCGCGTCGTAAAGCTGCTCAGGCGATAGGGGTTGTTTACGAATGGCCAGGACGGAGTTCTCGGCAAAGGCCTCATTAAGCTCGGCCTTCGTTTCGTCATCGACCGGCTTCGACAGATCGACGCCCATCACCTCCGCACCGATTTCCTCCGAAAGGGGAGCAATATTCAAACCCATGCCAATTTCCTCTTACGCACGATCCAAACGGTCGCGTCGTTTGCTATTGGAGGCCTACGGAATTGAGAGCGTCCTGCCAGCCTCACATCCACAGGATTCTATCCCAGACTTATCATGCAATCTGGCAATTGAGAATAAGCCCAACGAATTGGAAACATCGTCGGCAAGTTTCCCGACCCTTACTCGCCCATAATCTCGTACACGCGGATACTGGAAATATAAGGATTTTTCGCGGCTAACTTTTCTGCAGCCTCAAAACTTTCCGCTTCGATAACGACGTAGCCGGTGATCGACTCCAACCCCATTGGCAAATCTACAGTCCCGGCATCGGAAATTTCCTTTCCCCGAGGCAAATGGCCCTTCTCGATGATCTTGTCCTCGAGCAACGCAAACCATTCGCCCCATGCGGCCATGATTTCCGGCGTCGGTTTCTCGAAACCAAATGTGAGCAAAAGGAATTTCTTCATCTCGGCCCCCTTCCCCCGAACCTCTCGCACTATAGCGGCGGTGCTTGCAATTTTCTCCTTCGATGGCGAAACCCGATGTTCTCCGTTAGAGTGGCGCCCATGGACGAGAGATTTGTCGACACCCGCACCGGCGATCAGGACGAACTGATCGACCGGTTTTCAAGCAAGTACCGCGACGGCCAAACCGCGCTTTGCCAGGAAATCGAATACAACGTTTTCGGCTGCGTTTATGGGGCCACGAGCTGGACCAACCGTGTCGAAGCGGATGAAGTGGCCAAAAGACTGGAACTTGGACCGGGCAAACGGTTGCTCGATATAGGCGCCGGCACCGGGGCTGACGCTGCCCACTTTGCCAACCTGAACTACACCGTAACCGCGCTGGAGCCGTCGCCCGGGATGCTCACCGGGGCGCGTGACCAGAACGCCGCGGATTCCATCGAGTTTGTTCAGTCGGACCTGCTCGGCTGGGAGCCGACCGGGCGTCGCTGGCCGGTCGTGCTGTCGAACTTCGGCGTGCTCAACTGCATCGCGCCAGACTCTCGATGCGCCGAGCGCCTTGCCGATCTGGTCGAACCCGGCGGTTACCTCGCCGCCGTGGTGATGGGCCCGTTCTGTCTTCGGGAGACGCTGTACTTCGCGCTGCACGGGGACGCACGCGCCTTTCGCCGGTGGCCCGGGCGGACGGGTGGAGACCTGCCGCTCTACTATCCGTCTGCCAGGACCCTGCGCGCGGTGCTCGCACCCTGGTTCGAGTCAGCCGGACCCGCTATCGGGATCGGCGTCTTTCAACCGCCGTCGTACGCGTTCCATCTGCATGCCAGGTGGCCGCGGCTCTTCAACGCGATGGCCGGTATGGACGCGGGCGTTGCTGAGCTGTGGCCGTTCAACGGCATGGCCGATCACTACCTGCTGACGCTGCAACGCCGAGTCTGAG
>DLVK01000557.1:0-2621 GCA_003444235.1 Rhodospirillaceae bacterium | reverse complement strand
TTGATATTGTTCGACGTTGGCAAAATTCAGTGAAATTGTGTCGATAGCTGCAGCAATGCGTTCTTCCAGGCCGCCAATCGCGGCCTCGCGGGCGGCCTGTTCGCCATCGGCGAAGCCTTCTTGGCGCGCCTCTTCCAAATCCTTCAAAGAAAAGGTCGGCGCCGGGCCTTCGCTCTCGAGATTCGGCTGTTCGTCGAAGCGCGGTGTGTCGAAAGACACATCGAAAGTGAACGGTTGTGCGTTTTTCAGGCTATCTGCCATATAATCGTTGTTTGAGGTCGCGTCCATTTTCACCCGCAGGCCATACGCCCTGCCAAAATCCCGTCAAACTCTCGCCATTCCCTAACTCAAAACCTAGTAAATCAACTCGTCGTCCGCCTTGCCCTCGGAAATAAGGATTTCGCCCTTCTCTGCGAGGTCTTTGGCGACAATCACCATGTCCATTTGCGCTTCGTCCACATCTTTGAGCCTGACCGGCCCCATTGCCGCCATATCTTCGCGAAGAATCTTTGCCGCGCGCTCGGACATATTGCCGAAGAATAGCTCGCGCAAACTCTCCGATGCGCCCTTCAGCGCGACACTGAGCTTGTCATTATCGATGGAGCGGAGCAACGTCTGAATACCCGTCGGGTCGAGATTGCCCAAATCCTCGAAGGTGAACATCAGTGCCTTGATCTTTTCCGCAGCATCCCGATTCCGTTCCTCGAGCATGGTAAGGAATCGGTTTTCGGTATTGCGGTCGAGACTATTGAAGATTTCCGCCATCATTTCATGGCTGTCGCGGCGCTGCGTACGCGCGAGGATTGGTCATGAATTCGTTGCGCAGTGTCTTTTCGACGTCGTCGACGACGTCTTTTTGTACCGCTTCCATCCGCAGCATGCGCATGATCACTTCCATAGCGAAGTTTTCCGGTAGGCAACCGAGTACTCGCGACGCATGATCGGATTTGATCTTCGACAGCACCACGGCGACGGTTTGCGGATACTCGTTCTTGAGGTAATTCGCCAGGACGACTTCGTTCACATTGGCCAACTTGTCCCACATCGTGCGGCCGGCGGGACCTCGGATATCCTCCATCACGTCGCTGACGCGATCCGTGCCGAGTACTTTTTCCAGCAAGCGTTCGGTGCTCTCGAAGCTACCGACCAAGGAGCCGGTGGATGAAATTTGCTCGGCAAATTCCACGAACAACCTTTCCACCAAGTTCGAGCTGATGGTGCCGAGGTTGGCCATTGTGGTCGACAATTCGCGAATCTCGTCGTCGTCGAGAATGGAGAACAGCCGCGACGCATGTTCGTCGGTCAGAGCAAGCATCAAAATCGCCGCTTTTTCAGCGCCCGATAGGCCTCTCACATCTTCCCGTACGCGCATCTACTCTATGCCTACCTTAAATCGCATCAGGCCTGATCCTGATACATCCAATTGCGGATAATCGCCACCGCTTCTTCAGGATGCTTGTCGATAATTTCGCCGACTTTCTTAAGTGAAGATTCTTTCACCCGACCTTCGATATTCTCGATATTGATTGGGCTGCCTGGCGCCTGCGCGACCGGCATTCCGCCTTGGGCAGTGCCGACCGTCGATGTCGCATCTTGTGGAATTGGCATGCCATTTTCGTCCACCGGCGCTTCGATTTGCGCCATGCCGGCGTTCGCCAGCAACTGCTGGTCGCCCGTCGCGCCCTCACGCGCCCGCGCGATCGCCTGCGGCGTCACTTCGAAGATTTTCAAAACCAGCGGCCGTACGAACAGCAGAATGACCAATATGCCTACGAATGCGAGTGCGATCACCTCGACCAGACGCCGAATATCCGCAGTGGTAAAGCCAAAGAATGTGGTGCGCTCTTCCTCGACGGTTTGCGGCAAGGGCGCGAACCGCATGTTGACGACCTCGATCGTGTCGTTGCGGTTGGCATCGAAGCCGATTGCCGATTTGACCAGCTTCTCGAGGTTCTGCAGTTCTTCCTTGCTGCGGGGTTTGTAGGATTCCGCCCCGTCGGCACCCTGGGTGATAGTGCCGTTGACGAGCACCGCGACGGACAAGCGGGTTACGGTGCCCACTTCCTTCACGTGGTTGGTGACGGTTTTGGATATCTCGAAATTGGTTGATTCTTCGCTTCGCTGACTGCCTGATTGGGTTCCGCTCTGACCGGCATTGAGATTGGGTGCGTCAGGCAAGTTCTGACCAACCGAGACAGCGTCTTGGCCGGCCTCGGTCGCGTTCGAAGATTCGGTGATGTTTTGCGATGAGCGCACCACTTGACCCTCGGGATCGTACTTTTCCTCCTGGGTCACGATACGATCGAAGTCCATATCCGCCCGGACCTCGGCCCGTACATTGCCGATCCCGACACTGGGCTCCAGCAATTGTTCGAGTGTCCTCGACATTCGACCCTCGAAGGCGACCTTCATTTCGTTGGAGGTTTCGCCGGCTTCCCGGCCATCGCCTTGTTCGGAGCCCCGCGCCAGTAACGCGCCACGATCATCGACGATTGAAATCCTGCTCGCCTTAAGGGATGGGACTGCGTTGGCGACCAAATGCTGGACGGCTTGGACCTGTGCTCGGTCGAGGCGCACAGCGCCCCGCATACGGAGGATCACAGACGCGCTCGGCTCGACCT
>DLVK01000009.1:0-3342 GCA_003444235.1 Rhodospirillaceae bacterium | reverse complement strand
GTGGTTGGGATCGGTGGTCGCAGGAGCAATGGTGGTCGCTCTCGGCCTGATTCTCGCCCTTTATTTCTTTCGTCACCGGGACGACGGGCGGAAGCGCAAAGTGCCGCCCGAGATCTCGGCGCAGAAACGGCGGCAGAATTTCATTGAACAAGCCCAGCGCCTGGGTTTCACCCGCGTCGAGGCGCGGATTCTGAGCCAAGTCGCCGGCAATGGCAAGGCGGAACACTCCGAGCGGCTGCTAAAGAAGGGGCCGCACTTTTGGCACTTCGCCGCGCGGGTGAAAAAGCTGGCCCGGCAGCGCAAAAACGAGCTCGCAGTGCTCGACGAAATTGTCGCCAAACTCACCCGGATAAAAAAGCGGAATGTACAGGAGCGCAAGGATCTGCGGAGCGAGATAGAGCTGCCCGTATGGCTGGGATCCGAAAACGAAGGGCAAGTCTGGTGAATATAATCGTGGGCGGGGCTGCGATCCGCGCAGACATGGATTTGCAGCACGACGATCAGGTCGAATTCTGGTCAATGGATACCCATTGGCTACCACCGATCACGGCAGTAGTTTTGCACGCCGCAGGACCGGGAAATAAGCGCATTTTCAATCTCCAGTTCGCCGCAGCACCTGCCGGAGAATTGCGGGCAGCCATTCTCGAACTACAGAAATCGGCCAGTAAAATAGTGGGGCCAATGCGCGAGCAGCCTGCCTGAAACAGAATGCGAATCGATCGACTGGACGCGTAGCGTATATCCCTTACCCGGGTCGAGTAGAACGCGCAAAAAAACGGGGGAGTAGCCATTGCGGCTCTCCACCCGTTTTGTATTTGCGCCAAAATTCAAGAATGAAGCCGATGCATATCGCGTGCAGCGATCTTGTGCATGCGCGTCGATATTGAGCCTGTCTGCGCTAGGCCAGGCTTCTGTTCGCCATGGCCGATCCGGCCCCAACCGCGTGGAGCTGCAGCCGTGCTACCCGTTGCTTATTTATTGCCGTATTTGCGCAGGCCCAAAAAGCCGCCAACGCCCAGTACGAGCAAGACGATCGAAAGTACGGGACGCACAAAAAACCAGGCAATCGCAATGGTCAACAAGGCCAGCGGCAAGGCAATCAGAATCGCAATCAGCGAAGTGCCGAGCTCCACAAGGGTGCCGATGTGAATGCCGACAAACGGAATGCGATCGATGACGGTCGCGAAGATTTTTAACAGCCATGCCAGACCGATGGCCATCATCGCAAGGCCGACCAATCGCAGCACCCACGTCTCCAACTCCAGCGCCTCTTCGGCGGTGTTGAACATCAGATCCGCACTCGCCATCCCGAGTTCTAGCAACTCGAGCGTCCCCGTCTCCGTAATATAGGGCTCCAACCGGTTGCCCTTCTGACGCGATATCACGCTGACTTCCGTCTCGGTGGGCACGATCTCGAAACGCACCTTCAAGTCGCCAATCCGCGGCTTGGCGGGATCTTTGCCCACATAGAGTCCATTGCCAGCGCGATGTACCGTCTTGCCTGATAGCTGGTCGGGTAAACCATCGCCGGGCAATCGAATGCCCTGATAGGCGTTGATTTTCTCCACCAACGACGACGACAGCTGGTACGCACCCACCATCACCCGAGCGGCTGCTTCTTCCGCGCTTGGATAGCTGATATCCGCCGGGTTTTCGTGTCCCTTGCGCTTGCGAAAATCACCCGAGTCGATGTGATCTTCCGACCATACGCGCTTGTATTTATAGCGGGTGACCGTCTTTTCCCCGCCACTACTGGTTTTTTCCTTTTTCTCCTCTTTGTCTTCTCTCCACTGATACATCTCGCTGATCCGTCGCAGCTTGAGCGCCGTCGCTTCGATGCCGAAGTCCGCGTCGTTCAACACTTGATCCGTGGTGGCATCGCCGTAGAAATAGACCAGTTCACCGTTGTTGGCCGGATCGACGGATTCTGCCTGCACCTCTACGACAGCGCCCTTGCCCTCCGCTAGTGCCTCGGCGCGATCTACAGCACGGCCCTCGTTCCAGAATAGCACCGGAAAAGCAGCCAGAAAGAGCACAAATCCCAGCACCGCCCTACCCGCCTGTTCCTGCAGCCGCGATCCCCACCCCCGGCGAGTCGTTTCGGTAAATGAATCGCCGGAGCCGCCCGCATCGTCGTACACGTCCCCTCCATCGGATTCGTCTTCGTACGATTCGTCTTCGTACGATTCGTCTTCGGCCATGGCTGTATCCTTTCTATACCATCAACAAACAACGCAATCTCGTGGTGATACCGCTTGCTCGACACATTAGCTCCGAATATAGCAACGATATAGTCGGCCACCAAACGATATAATGGGGTTTTATTCAGAGGAGGAACTATACTCATTTGCCCGTTGCACAAATACAGGATTTTTTATCTCTATCGCCGCGCCGGCCTACTACGCCGCCACCGATTTGTGCCGCAATCCAGGATTGCTTATAGTAGCTTTTTGCCATCTACATAATTCTTATTCTGCCCATCCGACCAACTCTCGAAAACCTTTGGCAGGAGGTTTTTCTGGCTGCCCCAACCTTTGCGGTGCCGCTGTATACCGATGAATCGCCCCACGCCCCACAGCATCGAATCCGCTACGCTAAAATCGCACTTATTGCTACGGGATGAAAGCAAACGCCGAGGGCGTGGTCTGCACAGCGCACCAAACGAAGATCTGCCCGCGGTTTACATGATGCAATCGGTGGCAAATCTGGCGTCGAACGCTCAGCAATTTAAGCGCCACGTACTGTACTCATTGGTCGATTAGGCCGCATGCCGGCGCGGCCTGTCGCCGCTTTACTGAGGAGCTATGAACCAACGCCAGAGCAGCGTAGCAACACCTCGCGGCAAAACGACCAACCCGCGTCGCCACGATCTCGACGCCTTGCGCGGCTTCGCCATGCTGCTCGGCATCGCCTTGCACGCCGGCCTATCGCTGACGCCTTTTCCCTGGCCGGTGCAGGAAACTCGACAGAGCGAGTGGTACGGCCTGCTTTTTGCGGCCGTGCACGGCTTTCGCATGCCGCTGTTTTTCCTGCTTAGCGGTTTTTTCACCGCCATGCTGTGGCGCAGTCGCGGTCTTAAGGCCCTATTGAGCCACCGCCTGCGCCGCGTCTTGCTGCCACTGCTGCTCGGAATGGTCACCGTCGTTCCCGCAGTCTCCGGCATAAGTGCCCTGGCCATAGCCGACGGCCTCGGCGCCTCGGCGGACGGCGCAAGCGAAGACACGATATGGAGCGCCGCCGCACGCGGCGACATCTACGCCATCGACCGGCACCTCGACGCCGGTGCCCATCCCGACACCCTCGAGCCCGCCTTTGGCACGAGCCCGCCCGCCACCGCCGCGC